>NZ_JBVVOU010000031.1:0-72486 GCF_055807635.1 Bradyrhizobium sp. Kon56
GCGGGTGCCAGCCGGCACCCGGCCTTCCCTGCGCCCTCTTGGACAAGAGGGTGAAGCGACGAAGCAAAGCTCGGGCGAAACACGCCGCGAGGATGCGAAGCTGTGTCTGTAATCGTTCTAGCCGCCGAGTATCCGCTGGCAAGCGTCGACAAACACCTGGGCGCCGGTGACGATGTCGACGTCGGCGGTGTTCTCGGTCCAGTGATGACTGATGCCGCCGATCGACGGTACGAACAGCATGCCCGCGGGCATGATTGTCGCCAGCATCTGCGCGTCGTGGCCGGCGCCGCTGGGCATGCGGATGGACCGTCCGCCGGCCAGGGCCTTGCTCGCGGCTTCGATCGCGTCCTGGATGCCCGCGTTCATCATGGCCGGCGCACCGGTGCGCAGTTTGTCCACGGTGACGGTGCAGGGGCCGTTCGCGCTGACCTCGTCCGCCATGCTCCGCAGCAGTTCTTCCAGCCGTGCGACGACGGAAGGATCGTCGTCGCGGATCTGGAACAGCATTTCGGCCGCACCCGGAATGATGCTCGGTGCGCCCGGATCGAGCGTGATGCGGCCGGTGGTCCAGACCGTGCGCAGGCCGCAGCTCTCGGGGAAACGCTTGTCGATCGCGACGCAGAACTTTGCCAGCGCCAGCCCGGCATCCTTCCGTGCAGCCATGCGGGTCGTGCCGGCGTGATTCTGTTCACCGACGAAATTGATCTGGTATTGCCAGATGCCGACGATGGAGGTGACGACGCCGATCGCAAGGCGACCGCTTTCGAGCGTGTCGCCCTGCTCGATATGGGCTTCCAGATATCCGACGTGCCGGCCCGGCTCGGCGGCGATGCGTGGTCGTCCTGCGAGCCCCATGTCGGCAAGTGCGGCCCGCATGGTGCGGCCGCTGGTGCGGTCGCGTGCGGCATCGATGTCGGTCTCGGTCAATTGGCCGACATAGGAGCGCGAACCGAGAAAGTGTCCAAAGTGTCCTTCCTCGTCGCACCAGGCGGCAAGCTCGACCGCGCCTTCGAGCGAGGGATCGGCATTGAGCACGCGGGCCGCTTCGAGCGCGTAGACGACCCCGAGCGGGCCGTCGAGCCAGCCGGCGTAGTTCTGGCTTTCGAGGTGCGATCCCGCGAGCAGCTTGGGTCCCGACTTTGCGCTGGTGCCAAAGACATTGCCGATGCCGTCGATCGCGGCGGAGAGGCCTGCGTCGGGCAGCTTCTGCACCAGCCAATCCAGCGAAAGCTTGTGCGGCTCGGAGAAGGTCGGCTTGTG
This sequence comes from Bradyrhizobium sp. Kon56, assembly GCF_055807635.1. Lineage (NCBI taxonomy): Bacteria > Pseudomonadati > Pseudomonadota > Alphaproteobacteria > Hyphomicrobiales > Nitrobacteraceae > Bradyrhizobium > Bradyrhizobium sp. Kon56. The sequence continues at coordinate 1,261 of NZ_JBVVOU010000031.1, forward strand.
CACGCCGGTCTTGTACGCGCCAATGGCACGGAGCGCATTGAGATCGGCGAGAACGCGCTCGCCGTTTGCGCGTGAAAAGGTGTTAGGCATGCTCGGCAACCTTCAACGCCTCGGTGCGGATCTCCTCGACCAGCCGTTCCTTCAACTGCACAAATTCGGGCGTGGTCTTGATCTTGTAGGAGCGCGGATGCGGCAGGTCCACATTGATCTCGGCCTTGATGCGGCCGGGACGCGCGCTCATGACGATGACGCGGCTGCCGAGGAAGATCGCTTCCTCGATGTCGTGGGTCACGAACAGCACGGTCTTCTGGTCGCGCTCCCAGATCCCGAGCAGCATTTCCTGCATCAGGGCTCTCGTCTGGTTGTCGAGCGCGCCGAAGGGCTCGTCGAGCAGCAGGATCTTGGGATCATTGGCGAGCGCGCGCGCGATCGCGGTGCGCTGCTGCATGCCGCCGGAGAGCTGCTTTGGCCAATGGTTCTCAAAGCCGGACAAACCGACCTGGCGGATGAAGGCATCGGCGACCTTGTTTCGCTCCACCTCGGGCACGCCGCGCTCGCGAAGGCCGAAGGCGATGTTCTCGCGCACCGTCAGCCAGGGAAACAGCGTGTAGGACTGGAACACCATGCCGCGGTCGGCGCCCGGGCCAGTCACCTCGCGTCCGTCGAGCACCACACGTCCGCCGGTCGGGCGATCGAGGCCGGCGACGATGCGAAGCAGCGTGGACTTGCCGCAGCCGGAAGGGCCGAGGATGGTGACGAAGTCGTTGTTGCCGATCACAAGGTCGGTCGGCTCCAGCGCCCTCGTTGGCGCGTTGCCGTGGCGCGCGGGAAAAGTTCGCGAGACCTGTTCGATCTTGAGGATCGTCATGCGAGCCTCCAGGGAAACAGCCACGCGTTGAACGCCTTGAACAGGAAGTCCGAGACGAGGCCGATCAGCCCGATCACGATGATGCCGAAGATGATCTGGCCGGTGTTGAGCAGCGCCTGGCTGTCGGTGATCATGTGGCCGATGCCGGAGGAGGAGCCGATCAGTTCGGCGACGATGACATAGGTCCAGGCCCAGCCCAGCACCAGCCGCAGGATCTCGGCGATCTCCGGCGCGGAAGAGGGCAACAGCACGCGGCGGATGATGCCGCGGTCGCTGGCTCCCAGCGTATAGGCCGCCTCGACCAGGTCGCGCCGCGTGGTGCCGACGGTCACCGCGATCATCAGGATGATCTGGAACACCGAGCCGATGAAGATGACGAGCAGCTTCTGCAGCTCGCCGATGCCTGCCCACAGGATCAGGAGGGGAATGAAGGCGGAGGCCGGCAAATAGCGCGCAAAGGAAACGAACGGTTCGAGGAAGGCCTCGACCGGCTTGTACGCGCCCATCAGCACGCCGAACGGCACCGCGATGATTGCGGCCAGCACGAAGCCGCCGACGACGCGCCAGATCGTCATGCCGATGTCGAACAGGAAGCCCTGTTTGATGATCAGATCGACGCCTTCCTGCACCATGGTCAGCGGGTTGGCGAGGAACACCTTCGACACATGGCCGCCGAAGGTCGCCCAGGACCAGAGGGCTACGAACACCACGAAGAACGCAAGGCCGTAAGCCACGCGCTGCCTTGACGTCACGGGATCGAGGGGACGCATCAAACTGTCTATCCGGGCGGTGAACAAGTTTGCCGGCCCCGCGGCGAGACGGGGCCGGCGGCTCCTGGGAGATTTACTTGATATAGCTGGCGTCGAAGAGATCCTCGACCTTCGGCGCGGCCTTGATGATCCCGATCTCGAGCAGGAGGTCGGCGGCCTCCTTGTTGAAGGTCAGGAAATCGCCGGCGAAGAATTTCTGGTTCGCGGCCTTGTCCTGCCAGCGCAGATATTTTGCCGAGTTGCCGAACGCCTCGCCGCTCTGCTTCACGTCGGCACCCATGATCTCGTAGGCCTTGGCCTGGTCCTTGGCGATCATGTCGAGGGCCTCGAAATAGCTGTCGGCGAGCGCCTTGGCGGCCTTCGGGTTCTCGGTGAGGAATTTCGGCGTGCAGCCGAACGTGTCCATGACCATCGGATAGTCGAGCGTGGTCGCGATGATCTTGCCCTTGTCGGGGGCGGCACGAACCGTCGACAGATACGGCTCATAGGTCATCGCGGCATCGTTCTGGCCGGAGACAAAGGCCTGTGCCGCCGCCGCCGGCTCGAGGTTCACGACAGTGACGTCCTTCACCGACAAGCCGTTCTTCTTGAGCATCCAGGCCAGCGCGAAATAGGGCGAGGTACCGGGCGCGGAAGCAGCAACCGTCTTGCCCTTCAGATCCTTGATCGCGGCAAGCTCGTTGCGCACGGCCATGCCGTCGGCGCCGTAGCTCTTGTCGAGCTGGAAGATCTGTTTGGTCGCGACGCCGTTGGCGTTCCAGGAGATCCAGGTCTCCACGGTGGTCGCCGCGCACTGGACGTCGCCGGACGCGATCGCGAGATGGCGATCCTTCTGCGGAATCTTCTTGATGGTGACGTCGAGGCCGTTCTTCTTGAAAATGCCGGCTTCCTTCGCCAGCGTCAGCGGCGCGAACCCGGTCCATCCGGAGATGCCGACGCCGACCTTGACGTCGTCGGCGAGCACGGGGGTGGAGACCGCAAGTGCAATGACTGCCGCAAATACTTTCGAACTACGCATGATTGTCGTCCTCTTGCCGATCGATGGATTGACGTCCTGTTGATCTTGGTCGGTCCTCATGGACCGTTGCCCGAAACGTTGCACGATTTGTGCCGACATCGTCCTCTCAGCCTCCCTTGAATCGGGCGACAAGGCGGTGAGAGTCACCGGGATAGAGCAGCCGCACGGCGGTGATCGTGCGCGCGCTGCGCCAGGTATAGCGGTCGATCACGAGGCAGGGCGCGCCGACGGCGATGTCGAGCGCTTCGGCCGTGCGATCGTCCGCAACGATAGCGCTGATCGTATGCTCTGCCTCTGTCCATGGAACATGGTGAAGCAGCCATGAGCCGGGTGGCTCACGCGAAAAATCTGCGGCCGCCGCATCCGGCACCGACGCGAGATCGATCAGCCTGTCCTCGACGGCGAAAGGCACGTTGTCGGCGCTGTGGCGGCAGGTGATCGCGACCACCTTGCCGGCCTTCTTGACACCGAGGCGGTCACGGTCGGCCGCAGTCGCGGCGCGGAGCTTGCGGCCGATCAGCTCGTAGCCGTAATCGCGCCCGAGCGCGGTGATCTCGGCGCGCATGTCGGCGATCTTGAGCACGGCGGACTGGTGTTGCGGCCGGCGGACGAAGGAGCCGGCACGTCGCCGCCGCTCGATCAGGTCGGCTTGCGCGAGCTCCGACAGCGCCTTGTTCACGGTCATGCGCGAGCAGCCGTAACGCGCCACCAGTTCGTGCTCGAACGGGATGCGATGCCCGGGCGGCCACTCGCCGGTCAGAATGCGCTTCTCGATATCGGCGCGGATCCGCTTGTAGAGCGTCGGCTTGTCGCCGGCATCTGTGGCGAGGCTCATGCGACGAGCCTCCGCACCGATGCGTTGAAGTGTTCGCGCGCGGCCTGGCGCAGTCTGTGCCGCCCGCCTTCGACGACCTTGTCGCCGCCGGCCCAGACGCAATCGATCGCGCCGTTGCCCGAAGCGAAGATCCAGCCGTCGATGGCGGCATCGCGCGCGCGCCCCGCCAGCGAGGGATGCGTGATGTCGAGCGTGACGATGTCGGCGCGTGCACCTGGCGTCAGACCGACTGACATCTGGGCTAGTGCCCGCGCACCGCCTGCAAGCGCATGATCGAACAGGGCGCGTCCCGTCGAGCGGCCTGCGCCGGCAGAGAGCACGTTGCGTTCACGGTGCTTGAGCCGTTGGCCATATTCGAGCTGACGCAGCTCGTCGGCGACGCCGACCAGCACATTGGAATCCGTGCCGACGCCAAAGGCACCGCCGGCACCGACGAATTCGCGCGCCGGGAAAATGCCATCACCAAGGCTTGCCTCGGTGATGGGGCAGAGGCCGGCGACCGCGCCGGTCCTAGCGAAGGCGCGGACTTCCTCGTCCGTGGTGTGGGTGGCGTGAATGAGGCACCAGCGTTGATCGACGGGTGCGTGCTCCAGCAACCATTGCACCGGACGTCGTCCGGACCACGCCAGGCAATCCTCGACTTCCTTCACCTGCTCGGCGGCATGAATGTGCACCGGGCCGCCCTCCGCGAGTGGAATGATAGCCGCAAGCTCGGCCGGCGTTACGGCGCGCAAGCTGTGCGGCGCGATGCCGATATTTGCGCCCGGCAGTCGTTCAATGACCTTGCGCGAGGCAGCCATCAGTGCGGAAAATTGATCAACCGTACAGACGAAGCGGCGCTGGCCGCCATGCGGTGCTGCGCCTCCAAATGAGCCATGCGCATAAAAACTCGGCAGCAACGTCAGCGCAATACCCGAAGCTTCGGCGGCCTGCGCGATGCGTGCGGCCATTTCGCCGATGTCGGCGTAGGGCGAGCCGTCGCGATCATGATGCAGATAATGGAATTCGCCGACGCTGGTAAAACCCTGCTCCAGCATCTCGACATAAAGCAGTGTCGCGACCGCCGCGACGTCGTCGGGCGTCATCGCCAGCGCGAAGCGGTACATCGTCTCGCGCCAGGTCCAGAAGGTGTCGGTGCTATCGCCGCGCAGTTCCGCGAGACCCGCCATGCCGCGCTGGAAAGCGTGGCTGTGCAGGCTCGCAAGTCCCGGAAACGCGATGTCGTGGCGTTCATCGCCGGAGACCGGCGCCATGCCCGGCGTCACCTCGGCGATCGCGCCGGCGGTGATCACCACCTGCACGTCATTGGCCCAGCCCGAGGGCAGGAGCGCGGAGGCGAAATGCAGTCGTGTCATGTTTCCATGCCGGCTGGACAGAACCGCGACACGATTATATGTCTAGACATATAAGTCAAGCATCCCACGCGAAGGGACAGTTGCATGGCAGAACGCTTCGACCGGATCTGGCATAACGCCCGGCTCGCCACGATGCGAGCCGACCGTCCCGATCTCGGTGAGATCGAGCACGGCGTGATCGCCGCGCGCGGCGGTCGTATCGCTTATGCGGGTTCGCAGACCGATTTTCCGGCGAGCGCCGATGCAGCCGACCGGATCGATTGCGGAGGGCGTTGGATCACGCCCGGTCTCGTCGATTGTCACACCCATCTGGTCTATGGCGGCAACCGCGCCCATGAGTTCGAGCTGTGCCTGAAGGGCGCGAGCTACGAAGAGATCGCGCGCGCCGGCGGCGGTATCGTCTCGACGGTAGCCGCGACGCGCAAGGCAAGCGAGGCCGAGCTCGTAGCACACGCGCTGCCGCGGCTCGATGCGCTGATTGCCGAGGGTGCCACCACGGTCGAGATCAAGTCCGGCTACGGCTTGGACACCGAGACCGAGATGCGGCAGCTGGCCGCCGCGCGAAGCCTGGGCCGTCAGCGGCCGGTCGCGATCCGCACGTCGTTTCTCGGCGCGCATGCGCTGCCGCCAGAGGCCGATGGCGACAAGGATCGCTACATCGATCTCGTCTGCAGGGAGATGTTGCCGGCGGTCGCGACGGCGGGCCTCGCCGATGCCGTCGATGCCTTCATGGAGGGGATCGCATTTTCCGGCGAGCAGACGGCGCGGGTGTTCGAGACGGCGAGGCGGCTCGGACTTCCGGTTAAGCTGCATGCTGACCAGCTCTCGAACCTCGGCGGGGTTGCGCTCGCCGCAAAATTCTCGGCGCTCTCGGCCGATCACCTCGAGCACACCGACGAAGCCGGTGCAGCGGCGATAGCGAAGGCCAGAACGGTGGCCGTGCTTCTGCCCGGCGCCTTCTACTTCATCCGCGAGACGCAAAAACCGCCGGTCGAGGCGTTCCGCAAGCACGGCGTTGCCATGGCGCTCGCGACCGACTGCAATCCGGGCAGCTCGCCGCTGACCTCGCTGCTGCTCGCCATGAACATGGGCGCGACGCTGTTCCGGATGAATGTGGCCGAGTGCCTTGTGGGTGTCACCCGCGAAGGCGCGCGAGCGCTCGGCGTGCTCAATGATACCGGCACGTTAGAGGCCGGCAAATGGTGTGACCTTGCGATCTGGGACATCGAGCGCCCCGCCGAGCTGGTGTACCGCATCGGCTTCAATCCGCTTCATCGCCGGGTGTGGAGGGGACAGTGATGGAGAAGGGCGCAGCGATCGTCGTCAAGCCGGGAACGGTCAGCCTCGACGATCTCGCGCGCGTACTCGAAGGACATTCCGTGCTACTCGATCCCGCCTTCTGGCCGCACGTCGACGCGGCCGCGGAGATCGTTGCAAGGGCCGCGCGAGCCGATGCTCCCGTCTACGGCATCAACACCGGCTTCGGGAAGCTGGCGTCGAAGCGGATTCCACCTGACCAGACCGCGCTGCTCCAGCGCAATCTCATCGTCTCGCATTGCTGCGGCGTCGGTGCGGCGACGCCCGAGCCGATTGTCCGGCTGATGATGGCGCTGAAGATCATCTCGCTCGGGCGCGGTGCTTCCGGCGTGCGCCGCGAGGTGATCGAGCAGCTGCAGGCCATGCTGGCGCGGCGCGTCTCACCGCTGGTGCCGCAGCAGGGTTCGGTCGGTGCTTCTGGCGATCTCGCGCCGCTCGCGCATATGACCGCTGTGATGATCGGCGAAGGACAGGCGTTCGTCGACGGCAAGAGCGTGTCAGGCAGCGAGGCGCTCGCAGCCGCTGGCGTCGCGCCGCTGACATTGGGGCCCAAGGAAGGGCTCGCGCTGATCAACGGCACGCAATTCTCCACCGCCTACGCCGTCTCCGGCGTGCTGCGCGCATTTCGCCTGGCCCGCGCCGCGCTCGTTACCGGCGCGCTGTCGGTCGACGCGGCGATGGCCTCGACGGCGCCGTTCCGTCCCGAAATCCAGGCGCTGCGCGGCCATTCGGGACAGATCGCGGCCGCGGCAACCTTGATGGCGCTGCTCGACGGCAGCGACATCCGCCTGTCGCATCTCGAAGGCGACGAGCGCGTGCAGGACCCCTATTGCCTGCGCTGCCAGCCGCAGGTCGCAGGCGCGGCGCTCGACCTGATCCTGCAGGCGGCGCGGACGCTGATTATCGAGGCCAATGCCGTCACCGATAATCCGCTTGTCCTGGTCGAGACCGGCGAGATCGTCTCCGGCGGCAACTTCCATGCCGAACCGGTGGCTTTTGCCGCGGATACCATCGCGCTGGCGCTGTCGGAAATCGGTGCGATCAGCGAGCGGCGCATCGCGACGCTGGTCGATCCCGCGCTCAATTTCGGCCTGCCGCCGTTCCTCACTCCCGATCCCGGTATCAATTCCGGCTTCATGATCGCCGAGGTGACGGCGGCCGCACTCTATGCCGAGAACAAGCAGCGCGCGGCCGTGTGCTCGATCGATTCGACGCCGACCAGCGCCAACCAGGAAGACCATGTCTCGATGGCCGCGCATGCTGCACGGCGCCTGTCTGACATGGCGGACAATCTCGCCACCATCCTGGGCATTGAGCTGCTGGTCGCCGCCCAAGGCATCACGCTGCGCGCGCCGCATGCGACCAGCGCGCCGCTCGCCGCCGTCATCGCCGCACTGCGCGAGCAGGTGCCGCAGCTCGGCGCCGACCGCTACATGGCCGGCGATCTCGCCAGGGCTGCAGCGCTGGTCGAAGCCGACGCGCTGCCGGCTGCGGCGCTCGCCGTACTGTCAACTGACCCGTTTCCGACACTTGCCTGACGAGGTGTTCCGCATGAACCGCCGACTGGACAACGACCGCACCATCCGCGCGCCCCGCGGCAGCGAAATCAGCGCCAAGAGCTGGTTGACCGAAGCTCCCTTGCGCATGCTCATGAACAATCTCGATCCCGACGTTGCAGAACGTCCGAGCGAGCTCGTCGTCTATGGCGGCATCGGCCGCGCCGCGCGCGACTGGGAGAGCTTTGACCGGATCGTTGCTTCGCTGCGCGAGCTCGAGGACGACCAGACGCTGCTGGTCCAGTCCGGCAAGCCGGTCGGCGTTTTCCGGACCCACGCCGATGCACCGCGTGTCCTGATCGCGAACTCGAACATCGTGCCGCACTGGGCGACGCTCGATCATTTCAACGAGCTCGATCGCAAGGGCCTGATGATGTACGGCCAGATGACGGCGGGTTCCTGGATCTATATCGGCAGCCAGGGCATCGTGCAGGGCACCTACGAAACCTTCGTTGAAGTTGGCCGCCGCCACTATGGCGGCAGCCTCGCCGGCAAATGGATTTTGACGGCCGGTCTCGGCGGCATGGGCGGCGCGCAGCCGCTGGCTGCGACCATGGCCGGGGCCTCGATGCTGGCGGTCGAATGCCAGCCGAGCCGCATCGAGATGCGTCTGCGCACCGGGTATCTCGATCGCCAGGCCGCAACGCTGGACGAGGCGCTTGCGATCATGGCCGACGCAGCGAAGACGAAGAAGGCGGTCTCGGTCGGCCTGCTCGGCAATGCCGCGGAGATTTTTCCCGAGCTGGTCCGCTGTGGCGTCAGGCCCGACATCGTCACCGATCAGACCAGCGCGCACGATCCGATCAACGGCTATTTGCCGAAGGGCTGGACGCTCGCCGAGTGGGAAGCCAAGCGCGCTGCCGACCCCAAGGCCGTGGAGCGCGCCTCGAAGACCTCGATGGTTGAGCACGTCCAGGCCATGCTGGATTTCCATGCACTGGGCATTCCGACCCTCGACTATGGCAACAATATTCGCCAGATGGCGCAGGACATGGGCCTGAAGAATGCCTTCGATTTTCCCGGCTTCGTTCCCGCCTATATCCGTCCCTTGTTCTGCCGCGGCGTCGGGCCGTTCCGCTGGGCCGCGCTGTCGGGCGATCCCGAGGACATCTTCAAGACCGACGCCAAGGTCAAGGAGCTGATGCCTGACGACAAGCATCTGCACAATTGGCTCGACATGGCCAGGGAGCGCATCAAGTTCCAGGGCCTGCCGGCGCGGATCTGCTGGGTCGGGCTCGGCGATCGCGATCGCCTGGGCCTTGCCTTCAATGAGATGGTGGCGCGCGGCGAATTGAAGGCACCCATCGTGATTGGCCGCGATCATCTCGACAGCGGTTCAGTGGCGAGCCCCAACCGCGAAACCGAAGCGATGAAGGACGGGTCGGACGCTGTGTCCGACTGGCCCTTGCTCAACGCCCTGCTCAATTGCGCCAGCGGCGCGACCTGGGTGTCGCTGCATCACGGTGGCGGCGTCGGCATCGGCTATTCCCAGCATGCCGGCATGGTGATCGTCGCCGACGGTACGCCGGAAGCGGCGAAGCGGATCGCGCGCGTGCTCTGGAACGACCCTGCCAGCGGCGTCATGCGCCACGCCGACGCGGGCTACGACACCGCGATCGGCTGCGCCCGCGACAAAGGGCTCGACCTGCCGAGCCTGCGCTAGGCGCGACTTAGGCCACGACCCTGGCTTCGGCGCTGCCGAGGCGCTGGCGTTCCTTTGCGAGATACTCGTCGATCGCGTCGCCGTGCATGGGCTTTGCGAAGTAGTAGCCCTGGATGAAGTCGCATCCCAGCCGGCCTGGAGTAACCGTGCCTGCCCGTTTTGAGCATGGCGGCCATAGCCGCAACGCGGCCGGCTGAGGTTTGACCGCGCACAGTCGGCTCGTCATACTTTGCGCCAAGGCGAGCCAGAAAGACTCGTCGGTATCGGGAGCTGAAATGACCAAATCATTCTCCGTCCTTGCGGGGACGCTGATTTCCGTCGTCTCCTTCACTTCGATTGCCTTCTCGCAGCCGGCCTGCGTCACCCAGAACATGGCCGTGCCGCCTGGGGCCAACACCACCGACAAGGCGGGCCCGTTCTTCATTGATACGACGGGTCTTGACTTCAAGACGGCGCCTCCGACGCGCGATCCATCCAATCCCAATTATCCACGCGCCACAGAGCTTCCTGACGGAACGCTGCCGCCACCGGGTGCCGAGGGCAATTTCATCATCGGTCCCACCCACAATCCTGCGCCGGAGACGATCGCGAAGGAGGGCGTGCCGCGTGGGACGACAAAGTCCTTCACGCTGTCGTCGAAGGAGAGCACCATCTACAATCCTGGCCTGATCCGCGATGACGCCGCCGGCTGCACCAATTCCTCGATCATGACGACCGTCACGGCGCCGGACGACAAGTCGCACATGATCGTCACCACCAGCCATCCCGGCGTCTGGTCGCGCACCATCGACGTCTATGTGCCGGCGCAATATGTGCGCGGCAGCGAGGCGCCGTTCATCGTGGTCGGCGACGGCGGCTCCAACGCCTACAAGGACCTCGCCGTCACGCTCGACAATCTGATTGCGCAGCGCCGCGTGCCGCCGATGATCGCGATTCAGATCGGCAATGGCGGGCAGGACGCACAGGGCAGTCAGCGTGGCCGCGAATATGACGCGGTGTCAGGTGCCTACGCGCAGTTCGTCGAGCGTGAAGTGCTGCCGCTGGTCGAAAAGAACGCCGATGTCAAGCTGACCAGAAATCCCGACGGGCGTGCGACCATGGGGCTGAGTTCGAGCGGTGTGGCAGCCTTCACCATGGCGTGGTTCTATCCGGATCTCTATCACCGCGTGCTGGCGTTCTCGCCGACCATGGTCAACCAGCAATGGCCGCATGACCCGTCGCTGCGCGGCGGTGCCTGGGAGTATCACAGCGCATGGACGGGGCCGGCCACACCCAATCTCATCTCCAAGGCGGGCGTGCTCACGCCGGCCGAGCCGCCCGGCCTGCCGCTGATCGTCGCTGCGCCGACCAAGCCGATCCGGTTCTGGTTCTTCGGCGGCGACCAGGACCTGTTCTATCCGAACCCCACTATTCCCGACGGCATGCACGACTGGACCCTCTCCAACGCGCTGATGGCCAAGGTGCTGGCGGAGAAGGGCTACCACTATCAGTTTCTGTTCGTACGCAACGCCAAGCACGTCGACCGTCCCACGATCGCGCAGACGCTGCCGTCGGCGCTGGAGTGGGTCTGGAAGGGCTATCCTATCCCCTGAGCGAAAGTAGCCTAGCGCCCGATCGTCACGCCGGCGGTCGAGCGCATGGCGTCCTTGAGGCTCGTCGCGTTCTTGTCGTCGAGGACCTCTCGCGTCAGCACGGTGGTCTGGCCGGGCGTGTTGAGGATCGTCTCTCCGCGCGAAAAGGAGAGGCGGTCGGCCTTGTAGGGTGAGGCCTGATCGGTCGTGGGCGCATGGCGTTTACTGGATGCGGCGAAGGCTCCTTGCGAGACGCAGAGGACGACAATCACGACCAGTCGCAACGATCTTGCGGGCATGCGATCTCCCAAATTCAGGGCGTTAGCCTAGCATATGGGCTGCTCGTCACTGGAATAAAGGGTCAGGCGAGAGCGGCCTGGCGTTCCCGCATTAATTCGCGGACCGGATCGGGTTTCCCCGGCTCGGCGAGCCGTGTAAAACTGCGCTGGCTTGCATGCGCGGGGGCTTCGACAATCACGCCTTCGCAGACGATCTGTCCGCCGAGCATCCGGAATTCCAGCTTGTCGTAGCGCGGCATCGTCTCGCCGGGCGCGGGCGGCAGCAGCCCGACGCTGCCCTGGATGTTCAGCGTGGCATCATCGGCGCCGTGGAGGCGGGGATTCCACATCCTGATCCCGGTCTCCGCCCAGCGCTGCCGGATTAGCGCGGCGCGGTCGGCGGGCTCTGCGGCTCTCACGCGAGCTTTCGGTGCATACGGGATCTCCGGAGCCGGAGACACGAGGGCCGGAGCTGGCTCGATAGTTGTGACGACGCCGAGCGTCTCGGTGGAGTCTTCCGCGGCGCCGGGGGAAGGATCGCTCTCGATGCTATCCTCAGGGACATGCTCCGGCGAGATGTCGCGATCGGCGAACGCGACACACGTGTCGTCGAGAGTCGAGGAAGTATCCACGTCGACGACCAGAGCGATGGCGTCAACCGTGACGACCTCGACATCGACAGAAGAGGCCTTCTCCGCCACAACGGGCTCAACGTCGGCCGAAAGTTCGGAAGTTGGATCGCTGTTGATGATGAGTTCGGGGACGTCGACCGCTTCGCGCACGACGTCGATAGTCGCGACCGAAACTTCCACGACGATCGGCTCGACTTCCGTCGGCGTCTCCTGGGATGAATCGTCGCTGCCGCTGACATCGGCTGGCGTTTCCGACGGGCTCTCCGCGATGACAGGGCTGGAGGTGTTGTCTTCGGCGGCTGAAGCCGCGACCGGGACGTCGCAGTGCGACGTATCCGCGTTGATGCTGGTGTCGAGAGCCGGAGCCGTATCTGCAATTTCTGCAACAATGGCGGGTGAGGCGTCTACTGCGTCAGGCGTGACGTCGATGCTGCCACCGTGCGGCGCGGGGCGAAGCCGGGTGAACGCCCATTTCACCGCGGCGATGCGGCGCAGCAACGATATCAGTCTCGAAAGCACTGGGAGTTGTCCAAGAGGTACTCGGCTTGAGGCCATCGCTGATTCGCCAGCAATGTAAAAATCCCCGGCTGTCACACTGATGTCAATGTAGGTAGGACCAATTGCAGAACATCCACGCCTTCAGGGCGCGCGGCTGCGATTTAGCCGGCGTGACTGTAACCAAGGTGCAGCCCCGCCAATACGCTTCGTTCGACACCAACACCTTCGCACATGACATCGACAAGCTTTGACGGCACAAAGGTTCTGGAGAGGGGACGATCGCCCCTCTCAGGATTTTCGATCGATACCGGCCTACTTTCCGGCGCCGGAGCCGGAGCCAGCGCCGCCGCCGGCCTGGCTGCCCATGTTATTGGTGTTGCTGCCGCCGGCCGACGGGGTCTGCTTGCCCTTGCTGTCGGCGGCCTCGTTCTGCATGTTCGACGACGCGCCGGTTGTCATGCCCTTGGTCGCGGGGCCCCGCGACGAAGGGCCAACGTCGCCCTGGCCGGATGCGCCTGGGGCGGGTTGTGTCTGCGCAAAGGCGCCGCCGGTCGCCAGCGCCATGATGCACGCGGATGCCAAAATGATCTTCTTCATCTGGTTTCCTCCTGGGTTGCCTTGACGACAACTTGCGCGCGGAGCGGACGTTCCTCACTTAGGAGCGCCGCGAGGCTCATGACCAAGCGCATTGCGGCGCTGTCGAGGTTCCCTGTACAGCTCTATCGACGGTAAAGTTTGGAACATCGAGCATCTTGTGTAAGGACGAGGCATGAAAAGGATAATGACTCTCGGAGCGGTTCTGCTCTGGTCCACCATCGCGTTCGCACAGGAGCGCACCATTACTGTGGCCTCGACGACGTCGACGGAACAGTCGGGGCTGTTCGGTTACTTGCTGCCGCTGTTCTCGAAGGCCAGAGACGTTGACGTGAAGGTCGTTGCCGTCGGTACGGGTCAGGCGCTCGACATCGGGCGGCGCGGCGATGCAGATGTCGTGTTCGTCCATGACAGGCCTGCCGAAGACAAGTTCATGTCCGAAGGCGAGGGCGTGAAGCGCTTCGACGTCATGTACAACGACTTCGTCATTGTCGGGCCGAAGAGCGATCCCGCCAAGATCGCCGGCGGCAAGGATGTGGCCGAGGCGCTGCGCAAGATCGCGGCCGTGAAGGCGCCGTTCATCTCGCGCGGCGACAAGTCCGGCACGCACGCGGCCGAACTGCGGCTGTGGAAGGAGGCAGGCATCGACCTCGGTGCCGCCAAGGACGGCTGGTATCGCGAGATTGGCCAGGGCATGGGTCCAGCACTGAACATGGCGTCGTCGTCGAACGCCTATCTGCTGTCGGACCGCGGCACCTGGTTGTCATTCAAGAACCGCGGCGACCTTGCCGTCCTCACCGAAGGCGACAAGCGGCTGTTCAACCAGTACGGCGTCATGCTGGTCAATCCGGCCAAGCATTCGAACGTGAAGGCGCGGGACGGGCAGGCCTTCGTCGACTGGCTGATCTCTCCTGGGGGGCAGGAGGCCATCGCGGGCTACAAGGTCGGGGGCGAGCAGCTATTTTTCCCCAACGCGTCCCACTAGCAGGAAGGCGACGGTCGACACTGCGACGCTGAGTGCGAGCAGGATCAGCCCGAGCCCGAGCGCCAGCGGCAGGTCGCCCTTGCTGGTCTCCAGCGCGATCGCGGTCGTCATCGTGCGCGTGAAACCGCGAATATTGCCACCGACGATGAGGATGGCGCCGACCTCGGCGATCGCGCGCCCGAAGGCTGCGAGAAAGGCCGTCAGCAGCGAGGTCCGGCCCAGCGCGAACAGCAAGCCGATGCTGCGTAGCGTTGACAGCCCGTCGATCCGTGCGAGGTCGCCATACTCCGCCCACAGCAGGCTCGCCGGCCGGTGCACCAGTGCGACCACGATCGGTGTGGCGAGCAGCGTCTGCGCGACCACCATGGCCGCCGGCGTGAACAACAGGCCGGCGGCCCCGAGCGGGCCCGAGCGCGACAGCAGAAGATAGAGCGCGAGCCCGACCACGACCGGCGGAAGGCCAAGCAAGGCATTGGTCAGGACGATGATGACCTGCCGCCCACGGAACCGGGTGATCGCAAGCAGCGCCCCGAACGGCGCCCCGATCAGAAGCGCGAGGATGCTGGCAGTCAGGCTGACGCGCACCGACAGCCCGACGATGCCCAAAAGCTCTGCGTCGGCCTCGCCGATCAGTGTGAATGCGGCGCCGATGGATCGCGCGAAGTCGTTCATCCGTGCCCGAGCTTCGGCGCCCGCCACGATGCCTCGGGTGCGCCGATTTCGGGACTGCGGGGGTGATTCACGTATATTTCCCTGAGGGCAGCGTCGTGCAAGGCAGCGGCGGAGCGGTTTGGTAACCCGAATTTGACCGGAAATCAAAGCCTTGCGCGGCATGGGTACGAGGTGGCGTTCGGCCTCATCTTTTGCCCGATGCGGGGACGGTCGGGGCTCAGATCAAGCCGCGCAGCACTTCAACGAGCCGGGCACACTCGGCCTCCGTTCCGATCGTGATGCGCAGAAAGTCCTCGATGCGCGGCTTTCCGAAATGCCGGACCAGAACGCCACGCTGGCGAAGCGCTGCCGCGAGATCTGCTCCGCTCCGGCTTCGATGGCGCGCGAAAACGAAGTTGGCGAGCGACGGCAGCACATCGAAGCCGAGTTGTCTGAGATCGCGGGCCAAGGTTTCGCGGCTTGCGATGATACGGGCACGGGTGTCTCGGAACCAGCCGTCGTCCTCGATCGCGGCGACGGCGCCGGCGATCGCGAGGCAATCGAGCGGATAGGAGTTGAAGCTGTCCTTCACCCGTTCCAGCGCTTCGATCAGCGGTCGTTGGCCGATGGCAAAACCAACCCGCAGGCCAGCGAGCGAGCGCGACTTCGAGAAAGTCTGGATAACCAGCAGATTGTCGTGGCGTGCAACCAGCGGCACGGCGCTCTCGGCGCCGAAATCGACATAGGCCTCGTCCACCACCACCAGCCGGTCCGGCTGTTCGGCGAGCAGCCATGCGATGGCGTCGCGCTGAAGGGCGATGCCGGTTGGAGCGTTCGGATTGCAGAGCAGGATGGCGCTCGATGGTCGCCTGTAGTCGGAGATATCGATCCTCATCGCAGCATCGAGCGGCACCTCGTCATGCGTTATTCCATAGAGGCCGCAATAGACAGGGTAGAAGCTGTAGGTGACGTCGGGGAATAGAAGCGGTGGTTCGTGCTTCAGAAGTGCCTGGAAGGTGTGGGCCAGCACCTCGTCGGAGCCGTTGCCGACGAACACTTGCTCGGGCGCCACATCGCAATGGGCCGCGATGGCCTCGCGCAGGCGCGTTGCGCGCGGATCGGGATAAAGGCGCAGCCGCTCCGCGGCCGATGCGATCGCCGCCAGCACGCGCGGCGAGGGCGGGTAGGGATTCTCGTTGGTATTGAGCTTGACGATGCCGTCCTGCTTGGTCTGCTCGCCGGGGACATAGGGCGAAAGCGTGTGGACGACTGGACTCCAGAAACGGCTCATGAGCTCCAATCCGAATTTGATCGGGGCACAGTAGGGTATGCGGGAGCCCGGTGGAAGTGCGCCTGCGTTCAGCATTGCAGGCAAATCCGCACGAGGCTTACTGCCGGAGACGTTCCCGCAAGCGCGACCCCTATGCTAGGGTCATTGCACCACCGCCCAGAATGAAAAAGAACGAAGGCCGGCGCGCCCCAAGGCGCGCAACGGCCGAAAAGAGAGGAACACATGCCGGGTGCAGCCCTTCCCACCGCCCCCTCGATTCCGAGCGCGCCGGTGACGTCAGCCGTTCTCGACCGCTTGCGGGCCATCGTCGGCGACAAAGGCCTGATCGTGGACGAGCAGGACAAGCTGCCCTTCGTGACCGACTGGCGCGGCACGCTGGCGGGGCAGGCCGCGGCGATCGTGCGTCCGGCCATCACCGCGGAAGTCTCCGCTGTCGTCAAGCTCTGCTACGACAACGGCATTGCCATCGTTCCGCAAGGTGGCAACACCGGCCTGATGGGCGGTGCCACGCCGTGGCCCATGCACCGCGGCATCGTGCTGTCGCTTGGTCGCATGAACCAGGTGCTGAATATCGATCCCGTCGGCTATGCTATGACTGTGGAGGCGGGCTGCATCCTCGAGACGCTTCAGGACACAGCCGCGCGCCACGACCGCCTCTTTCCGCTCAGCCTCGGTGCTCAGGGCTCGTGCATGATCGGAGGTAATCTGTCCACCAATGCCGGCGGCGTGCAGGTGCTGCGTTATGGCAATGCGCGAAATCTGGTGTTGGGTCTCGAGGTCGTGCTGGCTAACGGCGATATCTGGGACGGCCTGCGCGCACTCAAGAAGGACAACACCGGCTATGACCTCAAGCATCTGTTCATGGGCGCCGAAGGGACGCTCGGCATCATCACCAAGGCGGTGCTGAAACTCTGGCCGGCGCCGAAAGACGTGTGCACGGCATGGCTCGCAATTCGCGATCCCAAGGCAGCCATCGACCTTCTGTCGGAGGCGCATGCCGCTTCCGATGACAATGTCGGCTCCTGTGAGCTCATCAGCCGTGCGTGCACCGACATGGTGCTGCGCCACATTCCCGGCACCCAGGATCCCCTCAAGGCTGAGACGGAATGGTATCTCCTTCTCGAATGGTCATCGGCACGGCCACGGCAGGACGGAGGCACGGGCATGTCGGACAGGATGGAGCAGTTCTTGGCCGACCAACTCGAGACGGGCCGGGTGCTGGATGCGGTGATCGCGCAAACCGAAGCGCAGTCGCGCAACATGTGGCGGATTCGCGAGAGCGTGGCCGAGGCATCGCGCACCGAAGGTCCGGGCTTGAGCTACGACGTGTCGGTCGCGGTCTCCAGGATTCCCGAGTTCATCGACAGCGGTCTCGAGGCCGTACTCGCAATCCTGCCGGCGATCCGCCCCTATCCGCTCGGCCACATCGGAGACGGCAATGTGCACTTCTCCTTCATGGGCCCGAAGGGCATGGACCGCGATACGCTCTCCCAATATTCCGCGGCGATCACACGGGCCGTCAACGACCTCGTCACCTTCATGGGCGGCTCGATCTCGGCGGAACATGGCATCGGCATCGAAAAGCTCGACGAGCTCCAGCACTACCGTTCCCGGACCGAGCTCGACATCATGCGCACGATCAAGCGGGCGCTCGATCCCAAGAACATCATGAATCCGGGCAAGGTGCTTCGTCTCGGTTGAGCTGTGCCCACCTCAAGCCCGGTGCTCCCGAACGCTCGGCGCTCACGGAGACGGATGCCGCGGATAGGCCGGGCCAAACAGCCGGGGGCGTCAAATCATGCCGTGTGGCGGCCGAAAGGCGGCTTTATTCCCGCCTTGGATGCTTTAAGGAAGGGACAGGATCAGGTCGCACCCGCCCGGGGGCGGTGCTAGACCCTGATGCAGGAACAAAGGGGCGGGCCGGCATGGCACGTCCGCAAGGATGAAGGATTTGAGGCAATGATCCAAAGCGTTGGCATCATCGGGGCAGGCACCATGGGGAACGGCATCGCGCAGATCTGTGCCGCGGCCGGGCTTTCGGTCGTGATGGTCGATATTTCCGATGCGGCGGTGAACCGCGGGATTTCGACGGTTGGCGGCAGCCTCGAGCGCCTGGTCAAGAAGGAGAAGATGTCGGCGGGCGATCGCGACGCCACGCTCAAGCGCATCACCGGCACCACCGACCGCGCCAAGCTCGTCGATTGCGATCTCGTCATCGAGGCCGCGACCGAGAACGAGGAACTCAAGGTCAAGATCCTGAAGGATCTCTGTGCGACGCTGTCGCCACGCACGCTGCTCGCCACGAACACCTCGTCGATCTCGATCACGAAGCTCGCCGCGGCGACCGACCGTCCCGACCGATTCATCGGCATGCACTTCTTCAATCCGGTTCCAGTTATGGCGCTGCTGGAGCTCATCCGCGGCTTGCAGACCTCCGACGACACCCACGCCAAGGCGCTCGATTTGGCCAAGCGCGTCGGCAAGGTGGCGATCACGGCCAAGAACAGCCCGGGCTTTGCCGTCAACCGCATCCTTTGTCCGATGATCAACGAGGCGATCTTCGCGCTGCAGGAGGGGATTGCGACGGCGGAAGAGATCGATGCCGGCATGAAGCTCGGCTGCAACCATCCGATCGGCCCGTTGGCGCTCGCCGATCTCGTCGGGCTCGACACCATGTTGTCGGTGATGGAGGTCTTTTACAAAGGCTTCAACGACCCCAAATACCGTCCGGCGCCCTTGCTCAAGGAAATGGTCGATGCCGGCCATCTCGGCCGCAAGACGGGGCAGGGCTTTTATACCTACAGCGCCTGACAACGGCGCGGGCGGCGGGCGTTGAGTGTGCTCGCCGCCAGACCCCGCGATTTGCGCTGCGACAAAGACGCCGCGCGCAATCGGCCCGACAATGTCGAACGGGCGCCGTGCGGGAACAACGGAACGGATAACAAGGGACATGTCGGATCGACTGAAGGCCGAGCGCGAGGCTGCGACCGCGCGGCGGAATTTGCTGACCCAGGATGCAATCGAGCGCACGGGGATCACCGAAGAGATGATCGGGGAACTCGTGACCCGCTTCTACGGGCGCATCCGCGAGGATGAGCTGCTGGGGCCGGTGTTCGCGAACGTGCAGAATTGGGACGAGCATCTGGCCAAGCTCCGGGATTTCTGGTCGTCGGTCGTGCTGATGAGCGGCCGCTACCATGGTTCACCGATGCGGGCGCATATGCCACTGAACCTGATCGGGGATCATTTCGACCGCTGGCTCGATTTGTTCGAACAGACGGCACGCGAGGTCTGCCCGCCGCCGGCAGCCGCGCTCTTCATCGACAGGGCGCGCCGCATCGCCGACAGTTTTGAGATGGCGTCGGCAACGTTGGCCGGACGCATCGCTGCGCCGCGTCACGTGCTCCGCTCCTAGAACACAAAACGCCTGCCTGAGAAATGCGCAGCCGCGCTGATGGCGCTACGATGGCGCCGAGCGTCGGCGCATTGCACCAATACCGGCAGCATTGATCTGATCTGCAAAATCATCATGCCGGTCGCGTAGCGTGACGTTGCAATTAGAAAAATGCGCGTAAATGCGCGTGTTCTCGTTCAATCAGTGCGAGCATAACCATGTGATGCACTGCGGGAAAAAATCTTTGCCTTTTTTTCGGCAGAGTTCCAGCGCCTGCTTGCGGGCATGTCGCGTGCATCGTTCAACACATCCTCTTCATCCTCCGACAACACAGCGGAATCCGACGCTGACGCCTGCACGGAGCAAACCCGGCGGGCGCTGTTGATGAATGCGCTGGCCACCACGGCGTGCCTCGCCTGTTCCACGCAGGTCCACGCGGGCGAGGATGCGCCCGGCTCCGACGAACGGCCTCAGAAGGGCGATCTGCTCGTGTTCTCCGAAGGCGATCAGGAGGGAAAGCCCGTCACCGCGGCCGCTCTGTCGGCCGGCGGACCGCCGGTGCATGCCTGGCCGAAAGATCCGAAGACATCGGTCGTGCGCAGCGCCTCGCGCCTCAATGAGATTCTGATCATCCGCCTTGACCCCACCGAGCTCGACGAGCAGACGAAAGCGCGCGCTGTCGACGGCATCCTCGCCTATTCGGCAATCTGCTCGCATGCCGGCTGTCCTGTCACGGCCTGGGTGAAGAGCGATGTCGGCGACAAGGAAGTGCTCAAATGCATGTGCCACAACTCCGAATACGATCCTCGCGCGGGCGCGCAGGTCGTGTTCGGGCCGGCGCCGCGACGGCTCGCTGCGCTGCCGCTGGCGCTGGCTGACGGCTCGCTCAGCGTCGCCGGGAACTTCATCGGAAAGGTAGGTGGCGCGCAGCCGGGATGATGGGCGTGCGGGTTGTGCCCGCGTCACGAGAGGCCGCATCCGCCGATGGGCGGACGACGGGACGAACGACAAGAATTCAAAACAAGAATTCAAACGGATATAAAAGGGGAACGTCCATGACCAGGAAGCAATGGTTACTGTCCGGCTTTGTCGCCTTCACGTGTCTTGCATCGACCGCCGCCATGTCAGGCCCGATCGAGAACTACGCGCCGGTTACCGCGCAGCGGTTGGAAAACCCGGAGCCCGCCAACTGGATGCTTTACCGGCGGACCTATGACGGGCAGGGCTACAGCCCACTCGACCAGATCAACACCTCGAATGTGAAGAACCTCACCCCGGTCTGGACTTTCGCGACCGGCGTGGTCGAAGGTCACGAGGCGCCGCCGATCGTCAACAACGGCGTGATGTTCGTGGCGACCCCGATGGGCCAGGTGATCGCGCTGAACGCCAAGACCGGCGACGAATATTGGCGCTACAAGCGGCAGCTCCCCGACGACCTGTTCCAGTTGCATCCGACCAGTCGCGGCGTCGGCCTCTGGGAGGACAAGCTCTATCTGGCCACTACCGACGACCATGTCGTCGCGCTCGACGCCAAGACCGGCAAGGTGGTGTGGGACACCAAGGTTCAGGATTACAAGAAGGGCCAGTACATGACCCTGATGCCGCTGATCGTCGACGGCAAGGTCATCGTGGGCGGCTCCGGCGGCGAGTTCGGCGTGCGCGGCTATGTCGCCGCCTATGACGCCAAGGACGGCAAGGAGCTCTGGCGGACCTATACGATTCCGGGCGAAGGCGAACCCGGCCACGACACCTGGCAGGGCGAGGACTGGAAGAACGGCGGCGGCTCGGCCTGGATGACCGGCAATTACGACAAGGACACCAAGACGATCTATTGGGGCGTAGGCAACGCCGCGCCCTGGCCCGGCGAGATGCATCCGGGCGACAATCTCTATACCTCGTCGGTGCTCGCGCTCGATCCGAACACCGGCAAGATCAAGACCTATCATCAGTATCACCAGAACGATTCCTGGGATTGGGATGAGGTCGAAGCGCCGATGTTGATCGACCTGCAACGCGACGGTCGCAACATCAAGAGTCTGGTCCATCCGGGACGCGATGCGATCTTCTGGATACTCGAGCGCACGCCGACCAAGATCAACTACGTCGCCGGTTGGGCGTTCGTCTCCACCGACGTCTGGAAGGGCATCGACGCCGAGAGTGGCAGGCCGATCGTCGATCCCGCGCACAAGCCGATGGTCGGCAAGCGCGTGGAGTTCTGTCCGTCGCTGTGGGGCGGCAAGGATTGGCCCTCGGCGGCCTACAGCCAGAAGACCGGCCTCGTCTACGTGCCCGCCAACGAGAATTTCTGCGGCGGGTTCACCGGCGAGAAGGTTCCGCTCAAGCCCGGCGAACTCTGGCTCGGCACCAAGCCGGAGGACATCGGGCTGAAGACGAAGCCCGGGGCGGATCATTTCGGCGAGCTCCAGGCCTGGGACCCCGTTACGGGCAAGAAGATGTGGCAACACAACTTCCCGAAATCGCAGCTGTTCGGATCGGTGACGGCGACCGCGGGCGATCTCGTCTTCGTGGGCGGCACCAACGACCGCAACTTCCGCGCCTTCAACGCCAAGAGTGGCGAGCTGCTGTGGGAGCAGAAGACCAACTCCGGTATCATGGGCATGCCGGTGTCCTATGAGATCGACGGTACGCAATACATCGCGATCCAGTCGGGATGGGGCGTGGATGCGCAGCGCATCCAGGATGCCCTCGTGACCAACAATATCGGCATCGAAGCCAACGTGCCGCAGGGCGGCGTGATCTGGGTGTTCGCGCTGAAGAAATAGGCCCCGCTGGCGGATCGAAAGAAGCGGAGTGTCAGGGGGCAAATGCGGCGGACGGTAACGTCCGCCGCATTTTGCGTGGGCGTTGTCCCTTCTTCCCCTGCGGGAGAAGGTGGCGCGAAGCGCCGGATGAGGGGTTCTATCCGCGCGTCTCAATGTGCGGACCCGCGCAGGCATACCCCCACCCACGCGTGATCGTGGCAACTGGCGTCGCTGCCCTCTCCCGCAAGGAAAGAGGGCACATCGATGCGCTTCGGCGAAGAAGTAGAGCCGATATTCGCGATGTCAAAACGCCGATGCTCAGATCGCTACTTCCCCTCGCGCTCGACCTTGTCCTTTTCCTTCTGGTTCATCTCGCGAACCTTGGGATCGGGATTGTGCTGTCCGGTAGTCTGGGTGATCGAGGGCGGCGTGGCATTGGCGTTGGGCAGCGAGTTCTGGTCCGGCGTGCTGGGGCGCGTCGCCGTTGTCGGCGGCGTGGTGTTGCTCTGGGCGTATGCGCCAGTGGCCGTCAAAAGAAAGGCGCTCGACAGCAACGAGACTGCGAGCGCCTTTGGGATATGGGTCATCGATCTGCTCCTGTCAGATCGATGCAAACGGCGCGAGGCCGCCTTGTGTTCCCGCCTTTACGCTTCCAATTGCTTGCCGAGCGGAAGGCTGCGGATGCGCTTTCCGGTCGCGGCGAAGATGGCGTTCATCAGCGCCGGCGCGAATGGCGGGACGCCAGGCTCGCCCACGCCGCTCGGCGGCGTGTCGGGTCCTGGCGGCACGATGTAGACGTTGGTCACCGCAGGGGATTCGTCGATCCTGAGGACCTGGAAGTCGTCGAAGTTCTTCTGCTGCACCTTGCCGTCCTTGAAGGTGATCTCGCCGTATTTGGCGAGACTGAGCCCCATGATCGCCGCGCCCTCGATCTGGGAGGCGATGCGCTCGGGGTTGACATAGGTGCCGCAGTCGATGGCGGTGTCCACCCGCGGCACCGCCAGCTTGCCCTTGTCGTCGACGGCCACCTCGACGATGGTCGCGATATAGCTGACGAAGCTGCGGTGCACGGCGATGCCGAGGCCATGGCCCTTCGGCACTTGACGGCCCCATTCGCCCTTCGCGGCGACCAGCTCGACCACCTTGCGCAGGCGCGCGGTGTCGATCGGATAGCTGTCCAAGGGCTCGCCGTAGTTCCACATGTCCTTCACGGCGGGCTTGACGATGCGCGGGCTCCCGATCAGCGCGAGCAGCGTCTCCTTCTGGTCGCGGCCGGTCGCATGGGCGATCTCGCCCACCATCGACTGGACCGCGAAGGCGCGCGGGATGTTCGAGACCGAGCGGAACCAGCCGATGCGGGTGAACGCCGCGGCTTCCGGGTTCTCGCAGGAGATGTTAGCGATCTCGAACGGCATGTCGACGAGGCCCATGCCGAGCTCGAAGGGCGCCTCATGCTTTGCACCCGCCGCGAACGTCGAGGCGATGCTCGGGGCCACGCTGCGATGGCGCCAAGCGATCACCTTGCCGCTCTTGTCGAGCCCCGCCTCGATCCGTTCCACGGAGACCGTGTGCAGGAAATCGTGGCGGACGTCGTCCTCGCGCGTCCACTGCACCTTGACGGGTACGCCGAGCTCCTTCGACAGCAACGCGGCCTCGAGCGCAAAGTCGCATTTCGACTTGCGGCCGAAACCGCCGCCGAGCAGCGTGACGTTGACCGTGACATTGCCCTCGGGAATGCCGAGCGTCTTCGCGACGTCCTCGCGCGTACCGCCCGGGCTTTGCACCGGCGCCCAGATCTCCGCCTTGTCACCCTTGACGTCGGCGACCGCCACCGGCGGCTCCATGCTGACATGAGCAAGATGCGGCAGATAATATTCGCCGACGACGACCTTGTCGGCGCCCTTCAGAGCAGCCTCGGCATCGCCTTCCTGGCGCACCACAAGGCCCGGCTTGCGCGAGGCCTCCTCGAGCTCCTTGCGGTAGGCGACGGAATCGTATTTGCCGTTGGCGCCATCGTCCCAGGTCAGCTTCAGCGCGTCGCGACCCTTGATCGCCGCGCCGGTATTGCGCGCGATCACGGCAACGCCGCCGAGCGGCTGGAATTTCGACGGCCACGGCCAGCCGCGCACCTCCATCACCTTCTCCACGCCCGGGACCTTCAACGCCGCGTCCGGATCGAACGAGACCAACTTGCCGCCGGTCACCGGCGGGCGCGCGATCACGGCATACTTCATGCCAGGCAGCCGCACGTCGGCGCCGTAACGCGCTTTGCCGGTGGTGATGTCATGGAGATCGACGATGCCGATCTGGCCCTTGCCGAGATAGCGGAAGTCCTTGGGGTCCTTCAGCTTGAGCCCTTCGATGCTCGGGACCGACTCCTTGGCAGCGTCGGCTGCGAGCTCGCCGAACCCGAGCTTGCGGCTCGTCGCGCTGTGGACGACTTCGTGATTGACGGCCTTGACCTCGGTTGCCGGCACACCCCAGCGTTTCGCGGCGGCCTGCTCAAGCATGGTACGGGCGGAGGCACCGATCTGGCGCATCGGCATCAGATAATGCCGCGTGCTGCGCGAGCCGTCGGTGTCCTGGTTGCCGAACTTGACCTCGTCGCCATGGGCCTGTTCCACCTTGACCCGTGACCAGTCGGCTTCCATCTCCTCGGCCACGATCAGCGGCAGGCTGGTGCGCACGCCCGTTCCCATCTCGGCGCGGTGGGCGAGGATGGTGACGGTGCCGTCGGGCGCGACCGCGACGAATACGCGCGGATCGACCACGACGCCGTGCGGCATCTTGCCGGCGCCGGTCTCGTAGGCGAACGCCTGGCGCGACATCACGGGCGCCGCGAGCACAAAGCCGCCGGTGATGCCGAGCCCCTTCAGGATGCTGCGGCGCGAAACCTTCTCGACCTTGATGTTCTTCTCGAAGCCACGAAGCTTCTTCGGGTTGTCGATGAAATTCATGTCACACTCCCGTCGATGCGAGATGGACCGCATTCTCGATGCGCTGGTAGCAGCCGCAGCGGCAGATGTTGCCGGACATCGCCTCGCGGATCTGGTCGTGCGACGGCTTCGGGTTGTCCATCAGCAGCGCAGCCGCCTGCATGATCTGGCCCGCCTGGCAGAAGCCGCACTGGGGTACGTTGACCTGACGCCAGGCCTTCTGCACCGGGTGATCGCCGTTCGGATGCAGTCCCTCGATCGTCGTGATCTCGCGGCCGGCGACGTCGTTGATCGACGTGATGCAGGCGCGCACGGCTTCCTTGTCGACGATAACGGTGCAGGCGCCGCACAGGGCCTGGCCACAGCCGAACTTGGTGCCGGTCAGCCCGGCCTCGTCGCGCAGGAACCAGAGTAGCGGGAGATCCGGGTCGCCGTCCCAGCTCTGTTCCTGGCCATTGATCTTCACCTTGATCATGATCGTCCCTCGCTCTTCATAAGCTTGCCGATTTCAGATTTTCCAGATGCCGGTCGGTGCAATGCCCGCTGCGCGGCGTCGCGTTCCAGCCGTCCTCCCGCGCGGGCAGATCCCGGCAGGACTCAGAGGAATGCCAATGTCATGTCCGGATGTGCTCGATACCTCCCGTCGTGTTCTTGATTATTGAATTTCGCGCGGCATCGTCACGACGCGATCGTAGCAGGATCGCTTCGGTCTGGCGTTCACAGCCAAGTGTTTTCCAATCAGCTGTTCTCGACGGGAAAAGATTGCAACGAAGGTTTGTCAAAAGCAGGGCGCCCCATCGCGCCGCGCGCCTCTCGAGATGGGCGCAGTAAAAAAAGAGCTTCGTCCGCCAGAAGACCTGTGCGGACGAAGCAGGATGCCTCAGTCGAGGGAGGGAGAAACGCAGGCCGCGAACTTCAAGCCGGAAGCCGGCGGCCCTGCGCAGTCATTCAGAGACCAGGACTGAGGGAGCTGACGGTCCCCACACAAGTGCAATTGAGAAGCGGCGGCATCGCCGCGATTGTCCCGGGCCGGCTCCGTCCGCTCGCTGGGGGTGGTGGAACGCGAGCGGACGGGCGCGGCAAACGTCAGGCGACCTTTGCTCAGGCGGTCTTTGCTTAAGCGGCCTTGGCTTTCGCCACGTGGGTCGCGATCGCGTCCATCAGCGCCGGCGACAGGCAATCATAGGGCTCAAGTCCAAGCTCCTTGAACCGAGCCCGTATTCCGCCCATCTGCTCCGGCTTCACGCCCGATTCGATCACGGACGAGACGAAGGCGGCGAATTGCGGCGCCTGCGAACCCTGCTCCTGGAACAGTTCGGGGTGGATGAAGTCGAGGCCGTAGAACGGGTGATCCTTGTTCTCGATGCGGCCGTACATGTGCGTGCCGCAGGCCTTGCAGGCGTAGCGTTGGATCGTCGCCGATGGATCGACGATCTGGAGCTTGTCGCCGTTCTCGAGCACGGTGACGTTCTGGCGGGGTACCACGGCGACGACGGAGAAATTCGCCCCCTGCGGTTTCCAGCACTTGGTGCAGCCACAGGCGTGATTATGCGCGACGTCGCCCTTGACGGCGACCTTGACCTGATGGTCCTTGCATTTGCATGCGAGCGTGCCGCCGGCGAAGCTGCCGCTGCCCTGTTTGATGCCGTTATCGATCGAGGGATGGAGTGCAACAGTCATGGGTCGATCCTCCTTGGGGTGACGCTTTTCGAACTAGAACACGACGACTGAACGGATGGACTTGCCCTCATGCATCAGGTCGAAGCCTTTGTTGATGTCTTCGAGCTTGAGCGTGTGGGTAATCATCGGGTCGATCTGGATCTTTCCGTTCATGTACCAGTCGACAATCTTCGGCACGTCGGTGCGGCCCCGCGCGCCGCCGAAGGCGGTGCCGCGCCAGTTTCGCCCGGTGACGAGCTGGAACGGGCGGGTCGCGATCTCCTTGCCGGATTCGGCAACGCCGATGATGATCGAGGTGCCCCAGCCGCGATGGCAGGCTTCCAGCGCCTGGCGCATCACTGTGGTGTTGCCGGTGCAGTCGAAGGTATAGTCGGCGCCGCCGTCGGTCAGGGTCACGAGATGCGGGACGATGTCGCCGGTGATCTTCTTGGGATTGACGAAATCGGTCATGCCGAACCGGCGCCCCCATTCCTCCTTGGAGTCGTTGATGTCGACGCCGATGATCTTGTCCGCGCCAGCCATCTTGGCGCCCTGGATCACGTTCAGGCCGATGCCGCCGAGGCCGAACACGACCACGTTGGAGCCCGGCTCGACCTTGGCGGTGTTGACGACGGCGCCGACGCCCGTGGTGACGCCGCAGCCGATGTAGCAGCTCTTGTCGAACGGCGCGTCCTCGCGGATCTTGGCGACCGCGATCTCCGGCAGCACGGTGAAGTTCGAGAAGGTCGAGCAGCCCATGTAGTGGTAGATCGGCTTGCCTTTGTAGGAGAAGCGGCTGGTACCATCGGGCATGACGCCTTTGCCCTGCGTCGCGCGAATCGCGGTGCAGAGATTGGTCTTCTGGCTGAGGCAGCTTTTGCATTGCCGGCATTCCGGCGTGTAGAGCGGGATGACATGGTCGCCCGGCTTCACCGAGGTCACGCCAGCACCGATCTCGCGGATGATGCCCGCGCCCTCATGGCCCAGGATCGACGGGAAAATTCCCTCGCTGTCGAAGCCGTCGAGCGTGTAGGCGTCGGTATGGCAGATGCCCGTCGCCTTGATCTCGACCAGGACTTCGCCGACCTTTGGTCCTTCCAGATCGACTTCGACGATCTCGAGCGGCTTCTTGGCTTCGAAAGCGACGGCGGCACGTGTCTTCATCTTAAGCTCCTCAATTCCAGCAGGGCGCCCAGATCCAGGTCTGGTCGGGCTCCGCACGTTCATTTCTTGCCCATGCACGAATCTTCGTTCTTGGTATAGGCGTCGTTCTTGTCCTCGTGCTTGCCGGGTCTTGTGCGGCCCCAGGCCTCGTTGGAGCGGGCGCGCAGGTAGACGTAGAGATCGTCCATGTAGCAGGCGACGTTCGGGTTATCGCCGAAGGCCGGCATCACGTTCTCTGCGGCAGTCGAGATGTTCTTGCGGCCGGAGGCGACGACGCCGAGAAAATCGGCATAGCTCATCGTCTTCAGCGAATCCTTCAACGCCGGGGCGTAGGTCGAGCCCATGCCATCTGGGCCGTGACACACATGGCAGTCCGAGTGATAGCGGCGGTATCCGGAATAGGTGTACCAATCGACGGATCCGTCGGTGATCTTGTAGGTTGGGTTGCCTTCCTTGTCGGACCATTCGCCGGTTTCGTTCTGCTTGACGGCGGTCGGGTCACCTGAGCCGTCCGCGACGGCAATTCCCCCGGACGCGACCAAGAACATCGCAGCAATGGCAGAGCAGATTTTACGCAAGAGATTTTCCTCGGAAGGCATTCGGTGAGACGAGCCGGCGCGTGGAGTTGATCCACGCGCCGGAGCGATGCTGAGAGGCCTAGTTGGGCAGCGAGAACACGGTCAGCGTACCGCCGAGTGCCGTGTAGTTGCTGAGCGCCGCGTAGCCGCCGACTGCGCCGAGACCGGCGGTCGGATCGGTCAGGCCTGCCGCCAGACCGATGCCGGCCCAGCCGCCCACGCCGGAGAGCACTGCGACATACTGCTTGCCGCCGTTCTCATAGGTGGTGACGTTGCCGATGATGCCGGAGGGAGTCTTGAACTTGTAGAGCTCCTTGCCGGTCTTGGCGTCGACTGCCTTCAGGTAGCCTTCGAGCGTTCCGTAGAACACCACATTGCCCGCGGTTGCGAGCGCACCCGACCAGACCGAGAACTGCTCCTTGTTCGACCAGACGATCTTGCCGGTCTTGCCGTCCCAGGCGATGAAGTTGCCCATGTGGGTTTCACCCTGCGGCGGATACATCGAGAGCGTTGCGCCCACGTAGGGCTGACCCGCGGTGTAGCTCACCTTGAACGGTTCGTAGTCCATGCAGACGTGGTTGGTCGGAACGTAGAACAGCTGCGTGTCCGGCGAGTAGGCTGCCGGCTGCTCGTCCTTGGTGCCGAGCGCGGCCGGGCAGATGCCCTTCACGTTGTGGTCCTCGCCCGCCTTGTCGGTCGAAGCTGCATCGAGCACCTTCGGGCGGCCGTAGGTCGGCGAGTTCTTGTCCATGTCGACGCCGGAGGTCCAGTTCACCTTCGGATCGTACTTTTCGGCGACCAGAAGCTCACCGGTGGCGCGATCGAGCGTGTAGCCGAGGCCGTTACGATCGAAATGCGTCAGCAGCTTGCGCGGCTGGCCGTTGATGGCCTGGTCCGAGAGGATCATCTCGTTGACGCCGTCATAGTCCCACTCGTCGTGGGGCGTCATCTGATAAACCCACTTGGCCTGGCCGGTGTCAGGGTTGCGAGCCCAGATCGTCATCGACCATTTGTTGTCGCCGGGACGCTGCTTCGGATTCCAGGTCGAGGGATTGCCCGACCCGTAATAGACGAGGTTCAGCTCGGGGTCGTAGGAGATCCAGCCCCAGGTGGCGCCGCCGCCGATCTTCCACTGATCGCCTTGCCAGGTCTTCAGGCTCGAGTCCTTGCCGACCGGCTTGCCGAGTGCGGTGGTCTTCTCTGCGTCGACCAGGATCTGATCATCCGGTCCTTCAGAGTAGCCGCGCCAAGCCAGCTTGCCCGTCTTGATGTCGTAGGCGGTCATATGGGCTTGAACACCGAACTCGCCGCCGGAGATGCCGATCAGCACCTTGTCCTTGACGACCATGGGGGCCGAAGTACCGGTCTCGCCCTTGCTGGCGTCGCCGTTCTTCGCGGTCCATGCCACCTGACCGCTCTTGGCATCGAGCGCGACAAGCGTGGTGTCGGCTTGATGCAGGAAGATCTTGCCGTCGCCATAGGCCAGGCCGCGGTTGACCGTGTCGCAGCACATCACTGGAATGACGTTCGGATCCTGCTTCGGCTCGTACTTCCAGACGATCTTGTTCTCGTTGGAAAGGTCAATAGCGTAGACCTTGTTCGGGAACGGCGTGTGGACGTACATCATGTTGCCGATGATCAGTGGGCCGCCTTCGTGGCCGCGCAGCACGCCGGTCGAGAAGGTCCAGGCGACCTGGAGCTTGCCTACGTTTTGTGCGTTGATCTGGTTCAGCTTGGAATAGCGGGTGTTGGCGTAGTCGCCGGTCGGCATCACCCAGTCTTTCGGGTTCTGCGACATCTTGAGCACTTCGTCGTTGGCCGACGCGCTGCCGACGGCGAGAGCCGCCGCGGAGCCAAGATAGGCCGCGAGTAGTACCTTGCGCATAGTCATTCCTCCATTGGTCTCGTTTATTGTTTCCGAAGCATTGCTTAATCGCCGGGCTTTTCGTCCGGCGTCTGCTCGTGCAGGGCGGTCACGATTGGGACCAGAAACGATGCTGTGGTGTTTCCTCCTCCTGATGAGAGCCACGGGTCCACGTGCGGAGCGGCCCGTTCTTGTTGTTCCTGATACAATCCCTAACGACTTCGTCATCGGGAAACTTGCCCAA
Source organism: Bradyrhizobium sp. Kon56 (assembly GCF_055807635.1). Lineage (NCBI taxonomy): Bacteria > Pseudomonadati > Pseudomonadota > Alphaproteobacteria > Hyphomicrobiales > Nitrobacteraceae > Bradyrhizobium > Bradyrhizobium sp. Kon56. The sequence continues at coordinate 31,744 of NZ_JBVVOU010000031.1, forward strand.
GAGAGAAGCTGGTTTGCTTGACAGCGCACGGGTCGGAAGTTTTTGATTTTGCAGTAGCGAATTCAGCGGCTTCCGCAACGCTTTGGCAGCGCCTTCACCGCTCAGGTTCCCCTTGACGGCGCTGCAACTAAGGCGGAGGATTAACTTACAAGGGTGGCAATGGAACGATGGCGCTCGTTCTAGAAGATCGCTCAAAATCGAGGTAAACGTCACGCAATCACGGTTCAGGGCTCCGGCAGCGCGGCTCGCGATTCGCGTCAAATCTCCGGATCAAACCAGTGGCTGGATTAATGTCCGACACGATTCACACGCTCTCGACGACGGGCATGACGCCGAAACGTCAGATCCAAAGCTGGATCGACGGGCTGACCAGCCTGTGTGGGCATTTCGACGTCGATCCGCTGGAAGCGTCTTCGCTCGAAGGCCGCATCGACTACACCAGCGTCTCGCGTCTGAAGCTCTGCCAGATCGAGGTCAGCCAACATCGCATCGCGCACACGCTGGCGCGCGCCAAGGCCAATGAACACCCGTATATCAAGATCCACTTCCAGACTTACGGCGTGTCCTATTTCGAGCAGGAAGGCCGCCACATCGAGCTGAACCCGGGCGACATCATCGCCTATGACGTCTCCTGTCCGCATTCGATCATCAGTCCCGCTTTCACGCGCCATGACGTGGTGATCGTGCCGAAGGCGCTGCTGCGCGACCGTGGATTCCCGTCGCAGCGAATGCCCGCCTGCAAATTGACCTCACGCACGGGGACGGGGCGCATCGCCCATGATTTCGTCCATGCGACCTTCGACGAGGCGGCCAAGCTGTCGGCGAACAGTGCGGTCGGCGTCGCCGATTCGCTGATCGACCTCTTGCTGCTGCCGCTGCGCGAGGCCGACACGATGCTCGATCGCGTCGGACCCGAAGCGACCTATGTGCGCGCGCAATTCTTCATCCGCGAGCATTTGCGCGATCCGGATCTGTGCATCGACCAGATCTCCGGCGAACTGGGCTGCTCCAAGCGTTATCTGCACATGCTGTTCTCGGAGCGCGGCACCACGGTGAGCGACTACATCTGGCAGGCGCGTCTTCAGAATTGCCGCCAGGAGCTCGAGGCCCACGCCGGCAAGACCATTACCGACGTCGCGTTCTCCTGGGGCTTCTCCAGCTCATCGCATTTCAGCCGGGTGTTCCGGAAATATTTCGGCGTAGTGCCGTCCTCGATCCACAAGGCGCAACAGGGCGCGGTTGCGGCGGACGAGCACTAGGCAAACGCCAGGTTCGGAGTCGACGCGACGGTTGACCGTCACGCGCCCGCGATGTCTCTCATGCCGATATGGCGATGTAGGGAATGCTGGTCAGGAGAGCGACGAGCAACACCGCGTTGCCCAGCATTCCACTCCAATGCAGTCGGCGTAGCCGGCGCGGGGCCTCGGCATCGCCGGCGTCCCTGGCGCTGAGCTGTTCGTCCATCTGTTGCATGAACCAGCGGCGCCCATAGATCGCCAAGGCTGCAAGGAGGCCAACGCCCATCGCTGCGACCAGACGACCGTCGAGCAGGAAAGCGACCGCTCCGATGATTCCGGCAACGCGCATCACCAGAAAATGCGCATTGAACATTCCGCGCAAAAGCTGGGCGACGGGCTGGATATCCAGCTTCACCAGCAGGAAGGCCGGAGACGCCAGGGTGAAGTAGCCCATCGGAAAGAGTAGGATGATCATGACGGCTACGGCAACGCCATCCGGTGTCATGGGATCGGCCTTTCTCGTCCGCGCCGGCGAGACCTTCCCGCCAGCGTCGCACAATCATAGCGGGAAAATGCGCTTCCGGCACTAGGCTTTGGTCGGATGCCGCGCTGCGAAGGGCGTCATGCCTCGCGGTTCAGGCGGGTTCGAGGCCGAGCGATCGCGCGCTCTCGATCCAGATCGGCAGCTCGCGCTGATACAGGGCGTTGGTTTCCTTGAAGCCGATCGCGGGTTCGAGCACGAACGTGTTGAGAACCTCCTTCACCTTCGGATCGCTGTTGGCAGCGACGCAAAGCTCCGCCAGGCGATCGACGACCGGCTGCGGTGTCGCTTTCGGCACGGCCCAACCGGAGAAGCCGCTGACGGTGAAGAATTTCGACGTCGCGCCCTGCTCGGGGAGGGTTTTGATATCAGGGATGGCGTCGACCTTCTTCGAATGCACCGCGAACACGGTGCCGCGATCGCTTTGCAAGACCGATTGCGCTGCGGTGTAGCTGCCCATGGCCACATCGAGCGTACCTTCCAGCATGCCCGTCCACATCGGGGCTTCGCCGCGATAGTGGATCGGCTCGATGGCAAGGCCATACTGCTTGTTGAGCTCGTGGACCGTCATATGCGGGGCCGAGCCCGCGCTATAGGTGCCGAAGTTGACCTTGCCGCTCTTGCGCGCAAAGGCGACGAAATCCTCCAGCGTCTTGACGCCGGTTTTCGGGTTCGCCACCAGCAACAGGCCGGCGCCCGGAATGACGCTGACCAGCGTCAAATCCTTGTCCATGTCGTAGCCGGGAGTCTTCATCACCACCCGGTTCATGATGTAGGTGGTCGAGATCGAGCACAGGATTGTGTGGCCGTCGGGCTCTGCGCGGGCGACCTCCGCCGTCCCGATCGCGCCGGCGGCACCGGGCTTGTTCTCGACGACGACGGTCTTTCCGACCTGCTTGGCAATGAATTCACTATAGGCGCGCGCGAGCAGATCGGTCTGTCCGCCGGCGGGATAGCTGCAAATCATGCGGATCTGCCGCGATGGCCACGCAGCCTGCGCCGAGGCGCCACGCGAGACGAAAGGCATCGCGAGTGTGGTGGTGCCGGCGGCGATGAAGCGGCGGCGATCGAGTTTTGCGGACATGATTCTCTCCCGGGTTGTCGCCGACGGTACTGCATCGGGTCGCCTCTGCCATGGGTGGCTGGCGAGACAGATTGGCGCATTCGAAGGGCCGCGCTGGGTGCGCCAGCTGTCCACTAGCGCTGAATGATCTTCAACCAGACGTCGCCAAGGATCGCAGGCTCCCGCGGCGGCAGATAGCTCAGCCCCGCCTGTGTGCCGAATTCGGCGATCTTGCCCTCGGCAGCAAGCCCAGTCAGCGCCTTGTTGACGGCGTCGAGCAGTGCGGGATCGCTGGCCAGCCCGACATAGCCGCGATTGGCCCCGATCGGATAGTAATAGCCGGACGCGGTGATCGCCGTGTCGGGGTGCGCGGCGCGATGGGCGTCGAAGCGGCCGAGGTCGATCAGCGTCGCGTCATAATCGCCACGGGCAAGTGCGCCGAGGAGATCATCGCGGCCGGGGACGAGATGCGTGATGTCGTCGATCAGGCGCCCCTTGTCGAAGGTCATGAGGATCGCATCGCCGAGCGAGCCGCTCTCGATGACGAGGCGCAGGCCGGCGAGATCTCCGATATCGCCGATGTTGCGACCCCGCGCCTTCGGCCCGAGCACGACCGTCATCGGCGAGTAGACATAGGGCTGGCTCGGCGCGAGCACGCCGAGCGCGACGCGGCGGCGCCGGTCGTCGCGCGTGGCGCCGGCAAAATCCGGCAAGCGCGCCGTTTTCATGCCGGGCTTGACGAGGGAGTCCGTCGTCAGCGCGTAGCCGCCGACGAGCGAGCAACGCCCATCGGACAGCAGCGCATTGGCCTCGAGCTGCGGGCTCGAATCCTCGTCCAGCTTGCTCTCGAACCACTGGATCGTCAGCGGCCGTCCGAGCCGGTCGGCGATCGCCTGCGCCAGCAGCACGTCGAAACCCGAGCCGGGCTTGCCCTTGTGATGCACGGAGAGCGGCGGCCTGTCCTCGTCGAGACAAATCTTGAGCGGATCGTCGGCCGCGCGTGCAGCTGCGACCGCCGCCGCGAGAATCGCGGCAATGCTCCAAACGGCCAGCCAGCGCCTCATGGTTTTCTCCGGCTCGAGATGAAGGCCCAGAGATTCCCGATCTCCTCGTCGCTGAGAATGTCAGCCCAGGGCGGCATCTTGTTGTTCTTGCCGTTCTTCACGGTGGTGACGAAGCGCGTCTTGTCGTCGGGGAAGGCGCGCAGGTCCGGCGTGATGGTGCCGGGGTTCATCATGTTGGGGCCGTGGCAGTGCGAGCATTTCTCGGCATAGGTCGACTTGCCGTGGTCGATCTGTGCCTGCACGGGATTGCCGGTTGAATCATCCGCGGCACGAACGGTCGCCGCAAGCGCGACCGTCAGCACCGCGACGGCGGCGAGGATCGCCACCGTCTTGTGAGATAGCTTTCTCAGCATCGTGCCGTGGTTATTGCTTGACCGCAAAAACCCAAAGTGAGCCGCCGGGCGGGACTTTGGCCAGCCGTTCGTCGCCGGAGAACAGCGAGTAGACGCCGCCATAGCCGCTCGTCACGGCGACATACTGCACGCCGTCCTGCTGCCAGGTCACCGGTTGTCCCTCGATGCCCGAGCCGGTCTGGAACTGCCAGAGCTTCTTGCCGGTATCGGCATCGAAGGCCTCGAACTCGCCGGTCAGCGCGCCCGAGAACACGACACCGCCCGCGGTCGACAGCACGCCGGAGAAGCGCGGGATGTCGCTGGGTGCTTCCCACTTCGCCTTGCCGGTCATGGGATCGATCGCCTTCAGATGACCGCGCGGGCCGTCACCCCATTCCCAGAGATCGGTGAGGTCCATGCCGAGATACCATTCACCCTGCTTGAAGGTGGCGGGTTCGGTCTTGTACCTGCCGCCGAAGGCGAGCGTGTTGGCGTAGGCGAGGCCGGTCTGCGGATTGAACGACATCGGCTCCCAGTTCTTGCCGCCGAGGATCGACGGATAGACGGTCACCTTCTTGCCCTCACGCGCATCCTTCGAGACGTCGGTCTCGATGGGACGTCCGGTCTTCATGTCGATTCCCGTCGCCCAGTTGACCTTCACGTAAGGATTGGCCGCGAGCAGCTTTCCGTTGGTGCGGTCGAGCACGTAGAAGAAGCCGTTGCGGTTGGCGTCCATCAACACCTTGGTCGGCTTGCCCTCGACGTTCATATCGGCGAGGACCATCTCGGCCACGCTGTCATAGTCGAACGGATTGTTGGGCGAGAACTGGTAGTGCCACTTGATCTTGCCGGTCTTGGGATCCATCGCCAGCACGGAGCAGGTGTAGAGGTTGTCGCCCGGGCGTACCGCCGAGTTGAACGGTCCGGGATTGCCGATACCCCAGTAAACCGTGTTCAGCTCGGGATCATAGGAGCCCGTAATCCAGGTCGAGCCACCGCCGAGCTTCCAGGTATCGCCCTTCCAGGTGTCGCCGCCGGGCTCATCCGGAGAGGGGATCGAATGGGTGCGCCACAGGTGCTTGCCCGTTGCGGGATCCCAGCCGTCGATGAAGCCGCGGGTGCCGAACTCGGCGCCGGAGATGCCGGTGATCACGACGCCGTCGGCGACCAGCGGCGCCACCGTCATCGAATAGCCTTCCTTGATATCGGCCGCCTTCTGCCGCCACAGCTCTTTGCCGTCCTTGGCGTCGAGCGCGATCACGTTGGCGTCCAGCGTGGTGCGGAACACCTTGCCCTCATAGAGTGCTGCGCCGCGATTGATGATGCCGCAGCAGACGATGCGCGGCGTTTCGGCAGGATACTCGACCTTGGATTTCCAGATCTGCTTGCCGGTCTTGGCGTCGACCGCCATGGTCGCGTTGTGCGACGTCACGTAGATCACGCCCTGGTACACCAGCGGCTGCGATTCCTCGCTGCGATCGTCGTTGAAAGAGTAGTTCCAGACCGGGACAAGGTTCTTGACGCTGTCCTTGTTGATCTGGTTCAGCGTCGAGAAACGCTGAAGATTGTAGCCCATCCCGTAGTTGAGAACGTTCGATGTATCGGTCGCGCCTTTGACCAGCTGCTCGCTGGTTTGTGCACTTGCACAAGTCGATGCAAGCATGACGAGGCTCGCGGCCATCGCAAAGCGTTTCATCCGTCCCTCCCAATATGCGCGCCTATTGACGCTGCGACAGCAACACTCCGCCCGAATGCAAAACGCGTCAATACGAAAGTCGTAATTGCGATGCCGATATGGTAGGCGGCGCGGGATGCCGTCACCTGACGGAGACCTGACAAAGCAACTCTCACTTGTGCGGAGGCGCTGAAGAAATTCCGCGGCATGGAGCAGAGCGCGTGCGCCACGGCTGCGGTCGCGCCGACGGGTTCTGCAAGTTGTGCGGTGCGCAGGCTGCAATTCGGGACTTGAACCCAGGCTCGCTTGTGGACTTATGTCGTTTCGATCCGGTTCGAATCGGAGCTCTTGGTGAGGGAGGTTTTCATGATATCGCGTCGCTCTGTTGCACTTGCGCTCACGATTGCGCTGCTATCCGGTCCGGCATGGTCGGCCTCCGGCAACGCGGTCAAGACGTTCGATACCGACAATGACGGCACCCTCGATCTTGCCGAGGTGAAGAAGGCGGCGGCGGCGTTGTTCGCCAAGCTCGATCCCGATCACGACGGCACGCTCGACGCCCGCGAATTGCGCGGACGGTTAACAGCGAAAGAACTCGCCGCCGCCGATCCCGATCGCGACGGGACTCTCACGCTCGACGAATATCTCTCGGTGGTGGAGCAGCGCTTCAACGCGGCGAATCCCGACAAGGATGGAACGCTGGATGCGAAGGAGCTGAACTCGCGCGCCGGTCGCGCGCTGCTGCGCTTGTTGCGGTGAGAACCGCGCTGCTTGACTGGGAGCGAAGGCGAGTTGCCCGAGAGAGAAATTTGCAAGCGCGATGCGACAGTTCGCTGTGTCAACGGTGCGATTCCAGACTTGCGCTGTGGCTGACGCAGCCCTAGGTTTTCGCCGGCGCGATGTCGCGCTCAATCCCTTGGGAGTCCCCGAATGGCCTGGAAAGCTCCGAAGATCGTGGAAGTGCCGGTCGGCATGGAAATCAACATGTACGCCTGCGCTTTGCGCAAGTAAGACCACAAGTAAGACTGACGACCTGCCGCGGCTTCGATGGCAACCACCGTCGAAGCCGTGGTAGTGTCGGGGATGCGCGCGAGAGCCCTTACATTCTGGACCATAGCCGCCTGCACCGTCGCGCTCGCGCCGGCATGCGTCCGCGCCGAAGAGGGCTTCGATACCGAACACATCTTCGGCTTCATGATCGGTACCGATGTCGGCAATCCCGGGGAGCGCGAATTCCAGACTCAGACGACAGGCCGATTCGGCAAAGGAGGCGGGACCTATCGCGCCCTCTCGCAGGAGGTCGAGATCGAGATCGTGCCGCTGCCGAACTTTCGCATCGAGGTCGGCGGCACCGCCACCCTGCACGACATCACCGGCGTCCCCGACATCGGCGACCGCCGCCAGTTCAATTTTCAGGGCGCTTCGCTCGACCTGCGCTATCGCCTGCTCGATCGCGAGCGCGCGCCATTCGGGTTGACCGTCGCCGCCGAACTCCATGGCGACCGCATCGACGAGACCTCTGGCGCAAAAGGGCGGATGTACGGTACCGATTTCACGCTCGCCTTCGATCGCGAACTGATCCCGAACTTCGCCATCGGGGCGCTCAACCTGATCTATCAACCCGAATGGGCGCGCTTCGAGATGGCGGGACTGTCCGAAAAGAGCTCAACCATCGGCGCGGCCTTCGCGGGCCTCGTGCGCGTGCGGCCCGATGTGCTGCTCGGCGGCGAGGTGCGCTACTTCCGGCAGTACGAAGGCATTGGCCTCGGCGAGTTCGCAGGCCAGGCCCTCTTCGTCGGTCCGACCGCTTACTTCCAGCTTTCCGAGCGCTCGCGCCTGACCATGAGCTGGAGCATGCAGGCCTGGGGCCGTCCGGCCGGATCGGGTGGAAATCTTGACCTCGTCAATTTCGAGCGCCATCAGGCGAGGCTGGTGTTTGGGGTCAATTTCTAGCGCTCGCTCCCGGTTGCGGGGAGAGGCGACGGGGCAATTCCCGCTCCATTTCGCGCGGCAGGATTGAAACTTCCCGCTCCTGGGAACGTAATCTTTTGTGCTAATCTTCATCGCCTCTGCGAGGATCCCGGCATGAATCCGATCGACCTGGTGGTGACTGTGTGTGCGGTGCTCTCGCCTGCGACCTGCGAGGAGCAGCATCTAGTGTTCAACTATGCGGGGTCGCCGACGCAATGCGCGATGGCTGCCCCGCCCTATATCGCGCAATGGGTTGGCGACCATCCGAAGTGGCAGGCAGTGCGGTGGCGCTGCGAATATCCTCACCCGAACGACAAAGCGTGAGTCGCCGGCGTTATTTCGTGCAGTCCTTCAGATCCTTGTCGGCGATCGAGAACACCGCATCCGCCTTGATCTCGATGTCGCGCACGATGCATTGCCGCGCATTGGGATAGCTGACCCTGGCGTCGTAGCGGCCGGGCTCGACGCCGGTGATGCGCAGCCGCTCGTCGTGGTCGACCTCCTTGTCTTTGTCGTTCAGGCACTGGTTCGGCCCCCACTCGGTCTTCCCGGCCGGGGAGAGCTGGAAGCCGGAGATCGTCTCCGTCGTCAGATTCCAGAGCCGGATACCCTTGCCCTTGGCCTGGGCGAGCGCCGCGCCCGGCATCGCAACCAACAGGATGCCGATCGCAATCAGCGTACGCCGCATGATGACCCTCCCGCGAAGATGTCGTTGGTCCAATTGACCATGAGTTCTCATTGCGATTCAAGCTGCAACGCCGCGAGCTCGGCCCTGATCTTGCCGAGTTCGGCCTCGCTGCGCTCCGCGCGCGGGATGGCAATCGGCACCTCGCGCACGATGCGCGCCGGTCGCGGCGACAGCAAGAACAGGCGGTCGCCGAGCCGGATCGCGTCATCCAGGCTGTGGGTGACGAGCAACGTCATCACCGGACGGCGCGCCACCAGCGTCGCGATCTCGTCGCGCAAACGGCCGGCGAGTGCGTCGTCGAGCGAGGCGAGGGGCTCGTCGAGCACGAGCAGGTCAGGCTCGACGGCAAAGGCGCGAGCGAGCGCGACGCGCCGGGCGAGGCCAAGCGACAGCTCGCCTGGAAAATGACTGCGATGCGCGTCCAGCTCCAGGATCCTGAACAGCTCGGCGAGCTTGGCGTCGGTGACATCGGGTGCCGCAAGCCGCACATTCTGCTCGACCGAGCGCCATGGCAGCAGCCGCGGCTCCTGGAAAACCATGCCGATCCGCGCTTCCGGCGGGCGCGAGACGCGTCCCTCGAAATCGCGGTCGAGGCCGAGGATAATGCGCAGCATCGTGCTCTTGCCGCAGCCGGACGGTCCGATCAGCACGCCGACCTCGCCGGATTGAAGCGCGAAGCTGACCGGCGCGAGCACCTCCTGCGTCCCGCCCGCGGCACTCTTGAACCTCTTGCCTGTGATATCGACCTCAAGCCGCACGGGGTCGCCATCGTGTTGCGCGGGCTTCGAACGGTTGCACCAGCGCGGTCTCGATCACGAGCACGACGGCGGCGAAGGTTAGCGAATAGGCCAGCAGCCGCGGCGTGTCGAACAGCTGGAAGGCGACGCCGATCTCGAAGCCGACGCCGTTGGGGCGCCCCAGGAGTTCGGCGACCAGCACGATCTTCCACACCAGCGACAATCCGGAGCGGGCTGAGGCTGCGATATAGGGCGCCAGTTGCGGCAGCACGACGTGGCGGAAAGCGCGCCAGCGCGGCATCGCGAACACGCTCGCCATCTCGTCGAGCGAGCGGTCGAGCGCGCGCGCGCCCTCGCGCAGGGTGACGATGGCGGTCGGCAACTTGTTGATGGCGATCGCCGCGATCGCTGCGGCTTCGGTGAGCCCGGCCCAGATATAGGCCAGCACGATCACGACCAGCGCGGGCAGGTTCAGGAGCAGGATCAGCCAGGGATCGCCGAGCCGGTCGGCGAGCTTCACCCGTCCCATCAGATAGCCGATGGCGCTGCCGAGCGACATCGCCAGCACGAAGGCGAGGCTTACGCGGGCAAGCGTTGCGCCGAGATGCAGGAACAGCGCGCCGCTCGATGCTTCCGCGACGACGACGTCGAGCACGGCGGGCGGGGAGGGCAGCTTCGCGGCGCCGACGAAGAGGGCGGCGATCCACCAGATCGCGAGCAACAGGGCAAACGACAGAAGACGCAGCACCTCAGTCCCCGGCAACTGCGTGATAGAACGTGCCGGGATCGAGCTCGGCAGCCGGGCCGACGAGGTCGCGGCCGCCGGTCTCGGCCAGCACGCGGTAGAGCACGCGCGCGTCCCTTTCTTCGTCATCGATGCTCCGGCGCGGAATGCCGTCGCGATAGCGCTCGCGATAAGTCTTGAGCAGGGTGGCATCGCTCGTGCCGGTGAGCGGTGCGATCTTGTCCCAGGCGGCATCGGAGGTCACCAGCAGCTGCTTGGCCTTGCGGGTCATCGCGATGAAGCGCGCCACCGCATCGCGATGACTTGCCGCCCAGGTTTCGTCGAAGACATAGCCGACTGCGGAGACCGCGCCCTTGGCGCCGAGTTTCGGCAATATGTCCTCGATACCGGCAAGGCGTCTAAAACCCTTGGCCTCCAGCTGTGCGCAGAAATTCCAGAAATTGAGGCTCGCATCCATCTCGCCGTCGAGCGCCTTGGCGGCGAGCAGAGGCGGAGCACCATAGACGATGGTCGCCTCCGATTTCAGGTCGATGCCGTCCTGCTTCATGCGCGCCTGGAGCAGCAGCCAGCTCTTGTCGATGGGACCGCCGCCGACGGCGAGCTTGCGGCCCTTCAAGTCGGCGAGCGACTTGATCGGCGAGGAGGCCGGCACCATCACCGCGCCGAGCGCGCTGGAATAGGGATAGAAGGTGAGCTTGGCGCCAAGCGTGCGCTCGCGAGACACCCACAGCCAGTCGGAGAGGATGATGTCGGCATTGCCGGCGCGCAGCGCGATCTTGCCGGCCTCGGGGCTCGCAAGCTCGGCGACGTCGAGCGACAGGTCGGCCTCCTTGTCGAGGCCGTTGGCGCGGATCGCGGCCAGCTCCCAGGAGAATGTTCCGGTCTTCTGCACCGCAAGGCGAATCGTATCCGCGGCGCGGCCGGGCCCGGTTAGCGTCAGCGCCAGCGCCACCGCGAGCGCCAATGATCCACCAAATGTTCTCATCACCTTGGAGCCGTTTCCTCTGACAGAAGTGCTTTTCAGGACAATACGCATAGCATAGCTTCCGTCGCAACCAGCGGGAGGACGCTCATGAATCTGGCCGGACAGCTACGACCGATTGTCGCCGCATTGGCGGTGTGGGCTGCGACCGCGCTCGCCGCGCAGGCTGAACAGGCCAATGATTATCCGACGTCGGCGCGTGCCGAGTATGTCTATGGCTGCATGAAGGCGAATGGCGAGAGCCGGCAGGCGATCGAACAATGTTCCTGCTCGATCGACGTGGTGGCCTCGATCGTGTCCTATGAGCGCTACGTTACCGCAGAAACCGCGCTCAGCATGTCCCAGGTCCGCGGCAATCTCGGCGTCCAGTTCCGCACCTCGGAGCAGGCGAACTCGGCCGTGAATGATTTGAGGCGTGCCCAGGCGGAAGCCGAGGTGAGGTGTTTCTGACCGCTTGGTTGTACGACCACCGTATTCGTCATGCCCGGGCTTGTCCCCGGGCATCCACGTCTTGGCGGCACCTAAGATCGTGGATGGCCGGGACAAGCCCGGCCATGACGACCGGGAGCCTCACGTCCCCGGCTTCTCCACGTCCCACTCGTTCCGGAACACGTGTCCGTCCGTGTCCTTGGCTTCCGCGCGAAAACGCCTGGCGCCGTTGGATACATAGGTGAAGCGCAGATTTGGATCTTCCGAGATCGAGATGCCGCCTTCCATCGACAGCACGGGGCTGTCGTCCTGCGTCAGCTTGAGCTGGTTGATGAAGAAGGCGGGAATGTAGAGCTGTGTGACCTGGTCCATCTGCAGGCCGGAATTGTTGGGATGGCCGATCATGATCTGCGCTTCCCGCATGCGGCTCGCCGGGGCCTCCTGGCGCGCGAATTGGCGGTAGCGCATCTGGCCGAGCCGGTTCTGGGCCTCCTCGGCATTCTTCCCTGCTGGTGCCGAGCAGCCGCCGGAGGCCTTCACATAGACTTTCGAGACATAGAGCTGGCCATCGCTGAGCTCGGCCACCGCATGAACGTCGGTGTAATTGTTGACGCGCACGCGGGTCGAGATTTCAGTGATGTTGGCATCCGGTCCGAGCTCGAACTTCGCCGCCATCGGCGCGGGATTACGATCGATCACCAGCGTGATCGAACGGATGCGGCGGGCATCGCCGGGCGAGAGCTTGCTGCGCAGGGTCACCGGCACGATGGCCGCGTCTTCGGCACGATACGGCATCTCGATTCCAATGACATTGCCGCCGTCATTCATCGGACGGTTGCTGAAGATGTCCTGCACCAGGCCCGGCCAGGGATCGTAAGCCTCTTCCGCCTGCGCCGGCACGGCGAATGCAATGCCGAGGAGCAGGGCGATCAGAGGCAGTCGGCGCGTGCATCCCGTCATGGTCATGGTCCCGCGGACGAAGCAACGTTTCACGCATCGTAGCGCGTCCGCTACTCCCATTCAATTTCCGAAAATGCTGCGGTTGCGTTGCGGGCGTTGTAGTCGTCGAACAGCTCCCAGTGCGGCCGTTCCGAGGCGGCGGCCTTGTCTGCAGCGGTTCGGATCGGTTCGCCCTTCTTGTTCGACGCCCGGATGTCCGCCAGCAGTGCCGTCAGATAGCGCCGTTCATCGGTCAGCGCGGCAGGCCATTCACTCACAGGTCCGTGACCGGGAACGACGCGCTGCGCCGGAATGCTCTCGAGTTCCGCGAGGATGCGAAGCCAGCCGCGAATGCTGCCGTCCATCACCGGAATATGGCGGAGGAAGATGAGGTCGCCAGTGAACAGCGTCTTCGTCATCTCATCGAACACGGTCAGGTCATTGTCGCTGTGCCCGGCCGGCCAGGCCCGCAGGGTCAGGCGGCGCGCACCGAGATCGAGCATCAGGGTGTCCGTGACGAGCATTGTGGGCGGCACGATTTTCACAGGAGATATCAATTCGTCGCCCATGATGCGCCTAAAATTGTCGAGATAGTACGGCCCGCGGGCAGCGAGCGCCCGCGGCAGTCGGCTGTGACCGACGAAAATGGTGTCCCCGGCGACGAAAGCCGCATTGCCGAAAACATGGTCGGGATGGCCGTGGGTATTGATGACGTAGCGGATCGGCTTGCTGGTGCGGGCCCGCACCGCCGCCAGCAGCGCCTCGCCCTCGCGAACGCTACCGCCGGTATCAATCACGGCCACCGCATCTTCGCCCACGATGAAGCCGACATTGGCGATGTCGCCCTCGTTCTCGCGGGTCATCAGGGCGATGGTCCCGGAGTGTACGAAGATTCCCGGCGCGACTTCGCTCACAGGCAATTCGGCCGCTGCGGCGCATGCTAGCGTCGCTGTTACCAGGGACAAGGCTGCGATCACGAGAGCGATGCGAGACACTTTTCAGCCTCAGTTCAAAGGTTGCGCGCATTGCACTGCAACAAAGAAAGCCAGCACAAAGTCTGGCAAAACATGGCGCGTCATGCGTTGCATGGCTAGCATTCAAACAAGCCTAGGAGGAAGCGCGATGACGGAGGCCGGACGACATCGTCGCTGGTTGCTTTCACTGAGTATCCTGGTTGCGTCTTGCGCGTTCGGCGACGTCGCCATAGCGCAGACCAACGAGACGGGTGACCTCTCGTTCGAGCTGGTCGACCCCAAGGTGCTGCGCGTCTGTTCCGACCCGCGCAATCTGCCGTTCTCGAATGAGAAGGGCGAGGGGTTCGAGAACAAGCTTGCCGAGCTGTTTGCGGACAAGCTCCAGAAGAAGCTCGACTATGTCTTTTTTCCGCAAGCCACCGGCTTCGTGCGCATGACGCTCGGCTCGCATCGCTGCGACGTCATCATGGGTTTTCCCCAAGGCGACGACCTCGTGCAAGGCACCAATCCCTATTACCGCACGAGCTATGCCTTGGTCGCGAAAACAGGCAGCGGGCTGGAGGAGGTCGACACGCTCGAGGATGCCAGGCTGAAGGGCAAGCATGTCGGCATCGTCGCCGGCACGCCGCCTGCGACCAACATGGCCATCGCGGGACTGATGGGTGATGCAAAGCCCTATCCGCTGATGATCGACACGCGCTACGACAATTCGGCGCAGGCAATGATCGATGATCTCACGGCGGGCAAGATCGACGCCGGCGTGCTGTGGGGACCGATGGCAGGGTTCTACGCGAAGAAGGCGGGCTCGCTTCATGTCACGCCGCTGGTGAAGGAAACCACCGGGCCAAAACTGGTCTATCGCATCGGCATGGGCGTGCGTGGCGCCGACCAGAACTGGAAGCGGCAGCTCAACAAGTTGATCCAGGAGAACCAGGGCGAGATCAACAAGATCCTGCTCGACTTCGGCGTGCCGCTGCTGGACGAGAACGATCGGCCGCTCGGCGCGGAGACGGCCAAGAAGGCACCATGAGGCAGACGCCATGAGGCGGCACCTTGCCGCCGGGCTGGTCGCCGCCGTGCTGGTGGCGCAGGTCGTTGCGCAGCAGCAGGAGCCGTTCGAGCCCGAGGGCTATCGCACCGACAACTACCGCGCGCCCGTGCCGGCGACGCTCGGCGGCGCGCGCGTGCTGTCGACGTCAGAAGCCGAGGCGATCTGGCAGGCGAAGAGCGGCGCCTTCATCGACGTGCTGCCGCGCGCGCCGAAGCCGAAGAACCTTCCCGCGGGTACCGTTTGGCGCGAGGCGCCGCGCAAAAATATTCCGGGCAGCATCTGGCTGCCGGATACCGGCTACGGCACGCTGCCGCCCGCCATGGACGACTATTTCCAGCGCGGCCTGGCGCGTGCATCACACGGCGATAAGAACGCGCTGCTCGTGATCTATTGCCTGGCCGATTGCTGGATGTCCTGGAACGCCGCCAAGCGCGCGCTCGCGTATGGCTACTCCAACATCGCCTGGTATCCCGATGGCACCGACGGCTGGGAGCGTGCAAAGCTTCCGACCGAGGAGGCGCAGCCCGAGCCGCGGCCGGAGCAGTAGGCAAGAGATCGTCATGCCTGGGCTTGTCCCGGGCATCCACGTTCTTCGTGCCTCGTGGCTGTGCGTGGATGGCCGAGACAAGCCCGGCCATGACGCCCTGTCGCACGTGGGAAGAGGCGAGGAAAAGCTTACTGCTTCTGCAACTTCGTCAGCGTGCCCGTCCCGTTATTGTCGGTCGCAGAGTAGCTCACCCTGTCGCCGGCGTGGACGGCGTCGAGCATCGCGGCATCCTTGGCCTTGTACTCCTGGAGCGCGCCGGCGCCGCCTGCGCTGCCGCCGACTGTGCCCTTCTGCGTCTGCTGGATCGAAATCGTGCTGTTGAGCCGATCTATCCGTGTGACCATTCCGGTCAGATCGTCAGCGAATGCGCTGCTTGCGAGCATGCTGATGGCTGCAGCGCCTGCGAGGATGAATTTCGTGGTTCCCATCGAGGCCTCCCGATGCCTTGGATTACCCGTCGACAAGACATCCTAGACCGATTTGGTTCCGGCATATAGCACGGCGGCAGGTTAATGATCGCCATGGAGGCGCGGGAACCGGCCGCAAGCGGTCAATGAGGCTGACTCTATTCCATTTCCTGCTGGATCACGCGTCCAAGCGCAAACAGCCGCTGGTCGATGGTGGTGGGAACCTCGCAGACGAATCGCACCACCTTGTGGCGGTCCTCGAAAATGCGAGTCTTCCAGATCAGCTCGTTGCTGAGCGCATCGACCTTAGCCTCGTCGCGCGGCGTGGCGCCTTGGAGCGCCTGAAGCTGGACGCTCTCCTCGCGGATCTTGTCGGCGGCTTCGCGCTGCTTGCGGCTGACGCGTTCCAGCCCGCTCATGACCTGCGAGCGCTGAGCGTTGAGCGTGTCGAACAGGCCTGCGAACAGCAGTTTTGCGTTCGTGGTCTTGTCGGCCGCGGAGCCCGCCAAAAACTCCTTCACCAACTTCTCGCCCTCGTCCAGCGGCGTCTTGCGTGCCGACAGTTTGGCGACCAGCGCGCTGACCTTGGCGTCGTCCTTCCATTTGTTCTGCACGTCGTCGAGCGGAGGACCAGCCCATACGGCGGCGAGCGAAATTTCCGGCACTTTGGCCTGAGTGCAGGGCCAATCCGGATAGCGCGGATCGGCCGCGCGTGCCGCCGTGCTCGCGGCTGCGAGCATCAGAGCGGCCATGGCCAGAACCCGAACCGTCATCCTTCGCCTCCCGCAGGCCCCCGTCGCGCCAGCCCGCGCGAGGGATCATAGGCCAGAATCGCGCCGATCATGAAGACGATTGTGCAGGTCGCGACCACCGCCAGCGAGATCCAGTTGATCTGTCCGTACAGCGCGAAGCGGATCAGCTCGACCGCATGGGTGAACGGATTGGCCTCGCAAACATAGTAGAGATATGGGCTGCCCTCCTGCACCCGCCAGAGCGGGTAGAGTGCCGATGAAGCGAAGAACATCGGGAAAATGACAAAATTCATCACGCCGGCAAAGTTCTCCAGCTGCTTGATGCCGGAGGAGATCAGCATGCCGAGCGAGCCCAGCATCAGTCCGGACAGGATCAGTGCCGGCAGCACGGTGAGATAGCCTGACAGAGGAGGGGTGATGTCCCAGAACCAGGCGATCAGCAGGAACGCATAGACCTGGAGCAGCGACACCGCGGTGCCCGCGAGCAGCTTGCAGAACAACAGGTAGCCGCGCGGCAGTGGGCTCACCAGCAGCGTGCGCATGTTCCCCATCTCACGGTCATAGACCATCGAGAGCGAGGACTGCATGCCGTTGAAGAGCTGGATCATGGCCATCAGCCCCGGCGCGATGAAGACCTCGTAGAGGATGTAGGTCTCGTAGGGCGGGATGATGGAGATGCCGAGCACTTGGCGGAAACCGGCGGCGAAGATGAACAGCCAGACCAGCGGCCGCACCAGCGCCGAGACGAACCGCTCGCGCTGGTGCAGGAAGCGCAGTCCCTCGCGCCAGACAATGCCCGTGAGGCAGGTCATGTATTCGGCGGCCGAGAAGCCGCGCTGCGCCTCGCGCGTGGTGATGCTGCTCATGCGCCGCCGCCCGGCAGGGTCTGCGCGCCGGTCAGGCGCATGAAGGCGGTGTTGACGTCCTGCGCGCCGGCTTCCGCGACGACGCGGCTCATCGGTCCCTGCGCCAGCACCTTGCCCTGATGCAGCACCACGAGATCGTCACCGGCCATGATTTCGTCGAACAGATGCGTGGCCCAGAGCACGCCGATGCCTTGCTCGCTCACGAGCTGGCGCACATGGCTGATGATGTCGGCGCGCGCCTTGACGTCGAGGCCGACGGTGGGCTCGTCCAGCAACAGCAGGCGTGGCCGATGCAGCAGCGCACGGGCGATCTCCAGCCGCCGCATCTGCCCGCCCGAGAGATCGCGCACCTTGCTGCCGGCGCGCTCGGTAAGCCCGATGCGATCGAGCAGCTCGGCGGCTCGCGCCCGAGCCTCGCGGCGGCTGATGCCGTGGAGTGCGGCGTGATAGAGTAGGTTTTGCGTCAGCGACAGGTCGAGATCGAGCGTGCGCGGCTGGAACACGACGCCGAGCAACCGCAGCGCTTCGCCGGGACTCTTGCTGATGTCATGGCCGAAAATGCCGACGCGGCCGGACTGGATGCCGAACAGGCGCGTGATCAGCGAGAACAGCGTGCTCTTGCCCGCCCCGTTGAGGCCAAGCAGGGCCGTGAAGCTCGCGGGCTGCACGTTGAAGGACACGTCCATCAGCGCGCGGCGCGGTCCATAGGCGTGGCTGACGTCGTCGATCGATAGCGCGGGCACGGTCGCCGGATCGGGCCTTGGTGTTTCGCGTTGTTCGGCGATGGGAACAGGGATGGTCATGGCGCGATCGTGATACCCCAGGGCAGTTCGCCCACTTGAATGGTCTTGATCACCTTTTGCGCGGCGACGTCGATGACGGAGACGTCGTTCGAGACGCCATTGGTGGTGAGCAGAAATTTTTCGTCCGGCGTGAATGCCATGTGCCAGACCCGCTGTCCCACCAGCAGATATTTCGTCACCTTGCGCGAGGCGGTATCGACCACGGCGACGCGATTGGCGGGACCGAGCGCGATGAAGGCGGTCTTGTCGTCCCGGGTCATGCCGATGCCAACGGGCTGGATCGCCTCTTTCCTCAACCCCGGAATCTCGAAATTGATCTTGCCGGTCACCTCGTGCTTTCCGGGGTCGATGATCGAGACGGTGCCGCCGATCTCCGAGGACACCCACAATTCGGAAGCGTCGTGCTTGAATTCGGCAAAGCGCGGCCGCGCGTCGACCAGCACGTTGGCGACGATCTGGCGCGACGACGTGTCGATGAAATGCGCCATGTTGGTGGTCTCGGACGTGTTGATCAGCGTCTTGCCGTCCGGGCTGATGGTCATGCCCTCGGGCTCGACACCGACCTGGATGTCGCCAAGGCGGGCGCGCTTCTCGAGGTCGATCACGGTCACTGTGTTGTCGTTCTCGTTGGCGACATAGAGGACCTTGCCGGCGGCATCCTGGGCGAACAATTCAGGGTCGGGCCCGGAGGGCAGGCTGTCCACCACGGTTTGCGTCTTCGCGTCGATCATCTGGATGGTGTCGTCGTCGCCGACCGCGACCATCACGAACTTGCCGTCGCGCGTGAAGTCGATGCCGCGCGGGCGCTGGCCGACCTTGATGGTTTTGGTCACCGTCCAGCTATCGGTATCGATCACCGACACCGTGTTGCTCTTCTCGTTCGAGACATAGGCGATGAACGCATGCGCCGGCGCCGCCGCCAGCGCTAGTCCGGACAGCAATCCAACGCGCCACAAGCGCAACATCGTCTTCCTCACTTCAGCTTGCATTTGCTCTCCGGGCGGTCATAGCCGAGCGTGTCGAGCTCGGAGACCTGGTGCAGGAAACCTTCTTGCGGCGACACCGACACCACCATGCGGCCATCGACCAGCAGGATCGGCTGGCGCAGCTGCAGGTTCCAGTCGCGCAAGGTCAGCTTCGTGCCCTTGAAGGCGGCGACCGAGAACTCCGGGCCCTTGATGAAATCGGTGACCTTCTTGACGTCGCCGGAATTGGTGCGCGACGTGGCCTCTCCGATCATGCGCACGGCGGTCCACGCCTGCATGTCGAGCGCAGTCATCCGCCGCGCGTTGAGCTTGACGAAGCGGTTCTGCATCTGGATCGCGCCCCACTGGTCCTGCGCAGCGTCCCAGCTCCGCGGCACGAGGCCGGCCGAGCCCGCGACAGGCCGTGGATCCCAGGTGCGATAGGGCAGGTAGGCGCCGAACACCTCGCTCTCGTCAGCGGCGACCAGTACATCATAGGCCGGAGCTTGTTGCGTGAACACCGGCATCTGCCGCTGGATCAGCGTCACGCCGGAGTCCGTGCGGCGCGCGCCGCCTTTGTCTTCGAAGCTGCGCTCCTGCACGATCTTGGCGCCGAACCGCGTCGCGGTGCGCCGGAGCGCATCGGCGAACAGTCTGTCCTCGTCATGCGAGCCAACCACGAGCAGCCAGCGCTTCCATTGCTTCCACACCAGATACTGACCGAGCGCATCGGCCAGCATTGCGCGCGTCGGCGCGGTGTGGATGACGTTGGCACGGCAATCGGCCTCGCGCAGCCGCTCGTCGATCGCGCCGGCGTTGAACAGCAACGTGCCGCGCTCGCGCAGGGCGTCGGCGACCTTCAGCAGCGTGTCGGCCGGCAGGTCGGCGATGATGAAGCCGTTGCGTGCGGCGAGCTCTGTCGCGGCCTGCACGGCATCTTCGCCCTCCTTGATACGACGCTCCTCCAGCGCAAATCGCTGGTTGAGGAATTTGCCGGTAGTGTTGTTGTCCTCGATGGCCAGGCGTGCGCCGGCGACGCCGTCATTCTCCGCGGGCTGCTCGACCAGCGACAGCGTTGATCTGGTGCCGGCGATTCCGAGATAGCCGACGCCGATCATGACAGGGTCGGCTGCGAGCGCACTCGTCGCAGCAAAACCCAGGCAGATCAGGCCGACCAACCATCGGATCATGTTTCCTCCAGATGTTCTCCCCGGCTTGACCGCCGATGGAGAATTGTCTCTGCTAAAGCATGACCGATTTGTCAGGGCATGCAACCCCGCATTTCGTCCTCACGCCGCCACGCCGGGAATCACGATCATGCGAGCGCTGATATGTTTCGCCGCTTTGCTGTTGACGGGCTCGGCCGCATTCGCCGATCCGCCGAAACTCGCGGTGTTCGATTTCGAACTGATCGACACCAGCCTGCCTGGCGAGTTCTACGGCTCCAAGCCCGAGGAAGCGCGGCTCGACCTCATCAGCGAGCAGTTGCGCAAGGCACTGGTTGAGTCAGGCAGGTTCCAGCTGCTCGATATCGCGCCGGTCCGGGACGCGGCCCGTCACGCCAATCTGCAGGCCTGCGGCGGCTGCGACCTCAAGCTTGCCGGGCAGCTGGGTGCCGATTTGGAAATCACCGGCATGGTGCAGAAGGTCTCGAACCTGATCATCAATCTGAACATCTACCTGCGCGACGTGAAGACCGGCAACATGATCACGGCCGCCAGCGCCGATATGCGCGGCAACACCGATGAATCCTGGACGCGCACGATGAGCTATCTGATCCGCAACCGCTTGCTGGCGCCGAACTACGGCAAGCCGTGAGGGAGATATTTACCCCTTCAATCGCTCCGCATGCCAGTGCAGGTGATCGCCCATGAAGGTCGAGATGAAGTAATAGCTGTGGTCGTAGCCCGCCTGCCGCCGCAGCGTCAGCGGAATGTTGGCCTTGGCACAGGCCGCCTGCAGCAATTCAGGACGAAGCTGCTCTTTCAAAAAGTTATCGGCCTCGCCGACGTCGACGAGGAAGCCTGAAAACTTCGCGCCGTCCTCGATCAGCGCCACCGTGTCGTGGCTGCGCCAAATGTCCTTGTTCGGCCCGAGATAGCCGGTCAACGCCTTGATGCCCCAGGGCACGAGCGACGGCGCGACGATCGGCGCAAAGGCGCTGGCCGCGCGAAAACGGTGCGGGTTGCGCAGCGCGACCGTCAGCGCGCCATGGCCGCCCATCGAATGGCCCATCACCGATTGGCGCTTCGCATCGACCGGAAAATTTTCCGCCACGAGTTTCGGCAGTTCGTCGGTGACGTAGCTCCACATGCGATAATTGCTTGAAAACGGCGCTTCCGTCGCGTCGACATAGAAGCCGGCGCCAAGACCGAAATCATAGGCATTATTGGCATCGCCGGGCACGTCGGGGCCTCGCGGGCTGGTGTCGGGCGCGACGAAGATCAAGCCGAGCTCGGCGCAGGCTTTGCGGAATTCGCCCTTCTCGGTGACGTTGGCGTGCGTGCAGGTGAGGCCGGAGAGATACCAGACCACAGGCAGCTTGGCGCCCTGTGCGTGCGGGGGAACATAGACCGAGAACGTCATGTCGGTTCCGGTCGCCTGGCTGGCATGGCGATACACGCCCTGCACGCCGCCATAGGATGTATTGGTCGAGACAGTCTGGATCGTCATGCCGTTATGCTCCGTGGCATCAACCACATCAGGATTGCAACGCTTGTGTGACCGAATTCGCGGCGGCCGTCAGGCCACGCCGCTGTCGATCGCCAGCCGCACCAGCTCGACAGAGGTTTTCACCCCGAGCTTCTGGCGCATGATGGACGAGGTGTTGGCGACAGTCTTGTAGGACGACTGCACCAGCCAGGCGATCTCGGATAGGCTCTTTCCGGCGCTGAGCAGCCGCAAAATCTCCATCTCGCGCGCGTTCAGCTTCGACAGCGGGCTTTGCGCCAGCGCGGGTCCCGCAAAGGCGATGCTGCGCGCGATCGCGCTCGGCAGATAGGTGCCGCCGCCGCCGACGGTGCGAATCGCCTCGACGAGATCGTCGGGGTCACCGGTCTTGGAGACATAGCCCTTGGCGCCGCACTCGATCGCCCGCGCGGCAAAAGCAGGGTCGTCGTTCATGCTGAACATGATGATCCGGGCCTCGGGCGCGCGCTCGAGGATGCGGCGCGCGAGCTCGAAGCCGGACACGGTCGGCAGGTTGATGTCGATGATCGAGAGGTCGGGGCGCTCGACGATGAAGACGCACTCGCCGTCTTCGGCGTCGGCGGCCTCCAAAATCTCGATCTCGCCCTCGTCCGCCAGCACGGCACGGCAGCCGGAGGCGACGATGGGATGATCGTCGACGATCAAAATGCGCATAGGCGTTCCTCGCGACAGCGTCTTGGCCTGTTTCGCGCCCGGCCGGGATTGCTGTACGCTTTCGATTAGATATCGGGCGCTTCGCCTCTGTCAACGTTATCGGACAAGGGGCAGGCCAATCCTTCGCGGGGGCACGGGCGATACCAATGTGGCAAAATCTATCCTTGCGCGGGCGCATCAACCTGCTGCTGGCGCTGCTGCTGGCGCTGGGACTCGCCGTGAATATCGGCCGCCAGGTCGCGGAAGCCGGGCCGCGCGTGCAGGCCGAGGACCAGAGCGTGATCCGGCTCGCGCGCGAATTCATCGAGATGATCGTTGCGGATCTCAACGAGGCGCCCGATCCGGAAGCCAGGCTGAACCAGATCGCACGCGACCTCAGCCGCCTGCGCCATGTCAGCATCGCGCTTCGGGACGAAGCCGGCCGTCCGCTGACGCAGCCCCGGACCGACGCCGATGACGACACCCGCGCGCCGCCGGCCTGGTTCGTCAGCCTGGTTCATCCCGAGCAGACCGCGGTGAGCGTGCCCGTCTCGATCCATGGCAAGCCGGGTTCGCTGCTGATCACCTCCCATCCCGATGACGAGATCGCCGAGATCTGGGACGCCATCGTGACCCAGCTCGAGGTCGGCTCGGTGATCGCGCTGGCGCTGTTCCTGGTGATGATGAATGTGATCGGCCGGGCATTGGCGCCGCTCCAATCCCTTGCGGACGTGATGGCCGAGCTCGAAGACGGGCGTTATCAGGCGCGCGTCGCGCCGGGCGGCGCGCCGGAACTCGCCGCGATCTGCACCAAGCTCAACCATCTTGCGGCAACGCTCAGTGACGCCATCGAGGACAAGCGGCGCCTCGCCGAGCGAACGGTGTCGCTCCAGGACGTCGAGCGCAAGGAGATCGCGCGCGAGCTCCATGACGAGTTCGGGCCATACTTGTTCTCGCTACGCGCGCATGCCAGCGCGCTGGCGAAGCAGGCGGACGGACGCGCCCCGAATGCGGAGGCCGTGCGAAAACACGGCAGTGCCATGCTGGAGCAGATCAACGCGCTTCAGCAGTTCAATCGCCGCGTGCTGGAGCGCCTCCGGCCAGTCGGCCTGGCCGAGCTCGGCCTGCGCCAGGCGCTGGAATCGCTGTCTCGGCTGTGGCGGGAGTCGCATCCCGATGTCACCATCGAGACCGTGATCTCGCCGGCGCTTGGCGTCACCGGGGAGACCGCCGACCTCACCATCTACCGCATCGTGCAGGAGGCGCTCACCAACGTGTTCCGCCACGCCGGCGCGACCTCGGTTAACGTCGTCATCGAGCCGGTGGCGGAGGCGGCAAGCGACGGCCGCAGCTGTGCCCGGGTGCGGGTCAGCGACAATGGCCGCGGCATGGAGCCCGGCCAAAAGCTCGGCTTCGGGCTCGTCGGCATGCGCGAGCGGATTCTCGCGCTGGGCGGCACGCTCAACGTCGTCTCGGGTGACGGTGGTCTGACCGTAGAGGCCCTGGTCCCGACGGCAGCGGCCTGATCGCGTCGGGAAAAATTCCCGATTTGGTCGGGAAAATTGGTGCGATACGGCCCGACCTTTTGTGGCTGGCGCACGCATTCCTGCCGATTACACTCGTCTCGACCAACCGGGGGAAGATCAAAACAGTCGGTGGTCACGGATGGGAAGGCTGGGATGGGCGATCGTGTTTGGTTCAAGCGTTTTCGGTTCAAGCCTATTGGGTTCAAGCCTCTTGGGTTCAATCGTCGTTTGTTGATCGCCTTGGTTTCGACCGGGCTGCTCTCCGTCTTCGCGATCCCCGCGGGGGCCGCGCAGGACGAGGAAACCAACGTCCAGAACCTGCCGCCGGTCGAGGTGACGGCGCCGCCGCGGTCAACGGCGCGGCGCACCGCGTCATCGCGTCCGGTCGCGCACATCGGAGCGCCGTCATCCGCCAGCCCCAAGACGCGCCTCTACGTCTATCCGACCGCGCCGGGTACCGGCAGAGGTCTTGACGTCGACAAGGTCCCCTCGGCGATCAACGCCGTCGACGCCAGCCAGATCAAGCGCACCGGCTCGCTGAACATCACCGACGCGCTTCGCGACAACATCGCCGGCGTCAACATCAGCGAGGTTACCGGCAATCCATTTCAGCCGGATGTCGAATTCCGCGGCTTCGTTGCCTCGCCGGTGACGGGCACGCCGCAAGGCCTCGCTGTGTATCAGAACGGGGTTCGCATCAACGAGGCCTTCTCCGACGCCGTCAACTGGGACCTGATCCCGACCGCGGCGATCCGGTCGGTGACGCTCGTGACCAACAATCCCGCCTTCGGCCTCAACGCGCTGGGCGGCGCGATCAATTTGCAAATGAAGGACGGTTTTACCTATCAGGGCTCGGAGCTTGATCTCATGGGCGGCTCGTTCGGCCGCATTCAGGGCTCGGCGCAATGGGGCAAGACGGTCGACAAGAACTACGGCGTCTATGCCGCGCTCGAAGGCCTGCACGACAACGGCTTCCGCAATTTCTCCCAATCGGACGTGCGGCGCTTCTACGGCGACGTCGGTTACAAGGCGGGCGACAGCGAATTCCACGCCAACATGGGCGTCGCCAAGAACGATTTCGGCGCCAACGCCACCGTTCCCGCCGAGCTGCTCGACAAATATTGGGGCGCGACCTACACGACCCCGCAGACCACTTCCAACCGCGTCGGCTATCTCAACCTGACGGGCAAGGTCGATGCGACGCCGACCTGGACGCTCGAAGGCACCGCGCATGTGCGCAGGTACGAGCAGAAGCTCGTCGACGGCAATCCGACCGACGCGCAGGAATGCACTGACCCGGGGCTCGCTGGGCTTCTTTGCTTCGGCGACGGCGCCACACCGGCAAACGGCGTGAACGGCCTGCCGCTTGCCAATCCTTTCGCGTCCGGGACCATCCTCGGCGAGATCGACCGGAGCTCGATACGTTCGACCACCTTCGGCGTGTCGGGGCAGGCCACCAACACCGACCAGCTGTTCGGCCACGACAACCGCTTCGTGATGGGCGCGACCTATGACGCCAGTGTCACGCGCTATAACGCCACCGCCGAAATCGGCACGATCGGAGAAAGCTACGTCGTCAGCGGCGGCGGCCTCTTCCTGGGGCCGACTGGCGTACCTGATACCGTTGCCGGCCCTGTCTCGCTGCGGACCGTCAATCAATATAACGGCCTCTACGCAATGGACACGTTCAATATCACGGACGCCTTCGCCGTCACCGGCGGCGGCCGGTTCAACGTCGCGCGCATCACGCTGGAGGATCAGCTCGGGACCGATCTCAACGGCGATCACACCTTCACCCGCTTCAATCCGGTAATCGGCGGCACCTACAAGATCACGCCGGAGCTGACGGCCTACGCCGGCTATTCCGAGGCCAACCGCGTTCCGACGCCGCTCGAGCTCGGCTGCTCGGATCCAGCCCGTCCCTGTCTGATTGCCGCGTTTCTCGTCTCCGATCCGCCATTGAAGCAGGTCGTGTCCAAGACCGTGGAAGCGGGCCTGCGCGGCAGCAGGGAGCTGAACATCGGCACGCTCGGCTGGAAAATCGGCGGCTTCCGCGCCACCAATTACGACGACATCGTCGCCGTTCCCGCAGTCGGCCGCACCGGCTTCGGCTATTTCTCCAACGTCGGCCGTACCAGGCGTCAGGGGCTCGAAGCTGAGGTCAACATCAAGTCGCCCACGCTTCAGTTTCAGGCGAGCTACGCTTTCGTCGACGCACGCTATCTCGACGCTTTCGCGCTCGGTTCCGAAAGCTCGTTCAGGGATACTGTCACCGAGACCATTCAGGTGCTACCCGGCAACCAGCTCCCCGCGATCCCGCGCCATCGCGTCAAGGTCGGCATCGACTATGCCGTCACCGACGTGTGGAAGGTTGGCGGCAACGCGCTGTTCGTCTCCAGCCAATATCTGGTCGGCGACGAGTCCAACCAATATACGAAGCTGCCGTCCTACACCGTGTTCAACTTGCACACGTCCTACCAGGTGACCAAGAACGTCCAGCTCTACGGCAAGATCGACAATATCTTCGACAGGCGCTACGCGACCTACGGACAGTTCTTCGACCGCGAAGCCGTGCCCAACTTCACCAATGGCGGTGCCGAGTTCACCGACCCGCGCTCGCTCAGTCCGGCAAGGCCGCGTGCGTTCTATGCGGGGATGCGGGTGACGTTCTGATCTTGGCTCGGTAAGCCCGGGTTGGCGCCGCCCGGCATGGCGTGTCACGCCGGCTCTGCTCTACCTCAAGCCGATTGACTCATTGTTCATGTTTTGTTCTTATGCTGCTCGTCCAGCCAAGGGAGCGAGCCATGGACAACCGCATCAACGAAATCCGCAGGATCATCAGGGCGTTACGCGTCAGCATGCGTGAGGCCGAGGCGATCATGCATGAGCAGATCAACAGGGACGAGGACTGCAGCTTCGTCGCAGGCGAAGTCATGAAGATGCGCACGGTAATGAGCGGGCTCGTTCAGGAGCGGGCCGCGCTCGGAGACACCGACCCGATCGTCGTCGCCAGCCTGTTCGTTCCCCGCCGTCGGCCGATGCCATCGCGCGTCGGGGTTGAGAAGCGCAGCCTTGTTCCGCCGCGAAAGATGGCACGAGCATGAAGGGGGAGAGGCCGACCTACTTCTCCGACATGCAGGAGCCGCCGGAATTTCTGAAGGCGCTTCATCATGCGCGGCGCCTGTCCTGCCTCGAGGGTTGGTGCCGCATGCACATCGAGGCCATCCAGGTTGCGATTGATCAGTACGCGGAGGCGGCTCTCGGTAACCGGGAGTTCTTCCTCAATAAGCCGCACAGCATCGGTGGAAGTCGCAGCGGCGGCGACGTGCCGTGACAGCGGTGCGTGTCAGCGTATCGACCTTTTGACATCTCCGATGATCCCGCCCGCCGGCGAAGCTTGGCGTCGCGTTGTTTTTACCGATCGGAAACCATAGCGAATGATCCTAAAATTGTAACGAAACTGTTCGGCTGTCTCTGCGTCGGTTCGTCGGAGGGCCCGTCCGATGACAGAGCACCAGTTGAGAGAGCAGGAATTCCAGATCGCGCGGTACCGGCATTTGGAGCGCGAAGTGACCGATCCACTTGCCGCCTGTCTGCTTCACAGCATCATTGAAGACCTGGAGGCCGAGCTGCGCAGGAATAGCCCGGATTGGCACGGGCCGCGCGATTAACGCTTTGTTAGCGCTGATCGTGTCGATATGCGCGAGGAAATACCAGGGGAGACTGCTCCCATGTTGAAGGACGGCACCTACGCCGCCTGGTACAAGACGCCGCTCGATCAGGGGACCGGGATCGTCCATATCGCAGACGGACAGATCTGGGGCTGCGACAGCCTGATGACCTATCACGGCTCTTGCAAGGTCGACGGCGATCGCTTCACCGCCACCGTGTCGACGAAGCGCCATACCGACGGACGCGCAACCGTGTTCGGCGTCGACGATGAGCTCACGCTGGACATCGAGGGAAACTGCCCGGGCAAGGTGGCGACCTACACGGCGACGGCAGCGCAAGCGCCGGGAATGATCCTCCAGGGTACGCTGATTCTGACGGAACAGCAGGCGCCCGCACCTGAACGAACCGGGCAGATGCCGCCGTTCAATCCCGACAAGCTGCCAAAGTTGCCGAAGCGCTCGCGCTGATCGCGGAAGCCCGCGCGCCACCGCGGCGGAAGGACCTCATGTCTGCTCCCGACCCAGGCAGACATTCCGCAATCCAGGCTCGCCAAGCAACGAGAACGGTCCCGTCGTTGGTCATGGCAACACCGAGCCAATTCATCCGCGCTGGATTCCCGCCGTCATCAAGCGATCACTGCGAATACGAAAGCTGATCTTCCGTGACGACTCGCTCGATTTTCTCCGACTTGCACTTGATGCGGTATCGGAGACGTCCATCGGACTCGATGGGCATATGCTGGACGATGGTGTAAATCATCGGTGGCTCAGTTGCGGCACGTCCTTGTGGGCCTTGGGGCTGGTGGCGAACGTCTTCATTCAGCTTGTAGGCATACGACATATATCTACCTCGAATTCACGGTGGCTCTGACGCGGGTCAGTCATTGTATCCCTGGCAGGACAGGCGCTTGGTCAAGCGGAAGAGGTTACCACAGTCTGATGCGGTCAAACCGCGTCATAAGTCAGTCGTTCTCTTGCTTGACCGGTGCAGACAGACAATCGCCCAGAGCGGAGCGGCGATGGCTGCAGCATACGCCATATTTGCGAAGTTTGGTCGTAATTTCCGAGCGGTATATGGCATTCTGTGAGCCTACGGGCCCTCGTATCGAGGGAACTGACAACTTCCTTGCCGGATTGGGCTGGAATTCGAATGACGGTGGGGCTGGTATTTCGGCTTTGGGGTAGCTCTGCCGACGATCGCCCTAGCCCCTTTCGGACAACTTTGTCGCATTCCGCAATCCTGCATCCTCGGCCCTCGGCTCGCCCGCTTCTCAAACGACCCGCGATTCGCCATGGTGCCACCGAAAGAGCATCACCCCGGAGCACGATCAATGTCGGACAAGGTCTCGCGTCGCCAGTTCGCCACGCTGGCGGGATTGTCCGCAGCCGGAATCGCCAATCCTCTCGAGGTCGCGGACGCCAAGCCCGCATCGCCGCCGCGAAACGTGGACGGTTTCCCCGCGGGCTTCGTCTGGGGCACGGCGACCTCGTCCTATCAGGTCGAGGGCGCGGTCAACGAGGACGGGCGAGGGGCCTCGATCTGGGACAAGTTCGTCCGCATCCCCGGCAAGATCGAGGATGGCTCGACCGGCGACCGCGCCAACGAGCACTATCACCGCTACAAGGAGGACATCGCGCTCATCAGGGAGCTCGGCTGCAAGGCCTATCGCTTCTCGGTGGCCTGGCCGCGGCTGTTTCCGGACGGCGACGGCAAGCCCAACCCGAAGGGACTCGATTTCTACAACCGCCTGGTCGACGAACTCCTCAAGAACGGCATCGAGCCGTGGCTGACGCTCTATCATTGGGACCTGCCGCAATCGCTCCAGGACCGGTTTGGCGGCTGGCGGTCGACGGAGACCTGCAAGATCTTCGGTGATTACGCGGCCTATGTCGCCGAGCACCTGACCGATCGCGTCAAGAACGTATTCACACTGAACGAGAGCGGTCGCTTCGTCTATTTCGGCTACGGCATCGGCATCGACGCGCCCGGCGTGACGCTGCCACAAGCCGAGGTCAACCAGATCAGGCACAACAGCGCGCTCGCGCACGGGCTTGCGGTGCAGGCGGTACGCGCCCATGGCCGCCGTGGCACCAGGGTGGGGCCGGCGGAGAACATCGATGCCTGTGCCCCCGCGATCGACACGCCGGAGAACGTCCGCGCCGCAGAGATCGCGCTGCGCGAAATGAACGCCGGCTATCTCAACGTCATCATGACGGGCCAGTACACCGACGCCTTCCTGAAATTCGCCGGGCGCGACGCGCCGAAATACACGGATGCGGAGCTGAAGATCATCTCCTCGCCGGTCGATTTCCTCGGCCTCAACATCTACGCGCCGCAGAACTATGTGGTGGCCTCCGACCAGGGCGCGGGCTTCATGCCGCTGCCGATCCCGAAATCCTTCCCGCACATGAATTCGGACTGGCTGCGCGTCGGCCCCGAGACGATCTATTGGGTGCCCAAGCTGGCGGCAAAGATCTGGAAAACGGACGCGATTTATATCAGCGAGAACGGCACCTCCGGCGACGACGTCGTGACGCCCGACGGCAAGATCTACGACACCGACCGCATCATGTATTTGCGCAACTACCTGGCCCAGCTCCAGCGCGCCACCGCCGAAGGCGTGCCGGTGCGCGGCTACTTCCTCTGGAGCCTGATGGACAATTTTGAATGGGTGTTCGGGCTCAACAAGCGCTTTGGGCTTTACCACGTCAATTTCGACACCCAGGTGCGCACGCCGAAACTCAGCGCCAGCTTCTATCGCAACGTGATCGCGAAGAACGCGGCGGGGGTGTGATCGCTCTCCCTCGCCCCGCTCTGCGGAAGGGCGACGAGCTTGGCTCGCGTTGAGAGGGCGGGGTGAGACGGTTCCGCCAGCGCGCATTGACTCCCTTCGCCCGCTGATTCAAAACGCCTCCAACCATTCAACAAGAGGATAACGCCAATGACCGACGCACTCATCATCGATGCCTGCCGGACCCCGCGCGGCGTCGGCAAGGCCGGCAAGGGGGCGCTCTCGGGCATTCATCCGCAGCAGCTGGGAGCAACCGTGCTGCGCGCGCTCGCGACGCGCACCGGCATCGACACCGCCGACGTCGACGACATCATCTGGGGCTGCAGCGCGCAGGTCGCAACGCAAGGCGGCGATCTCGGCCGCATGTCGGCGCTGGACGCCGGCTACGACGTATGCGCCAGTGCCGTGACGCTCGACCGCTTCTGCGGCTCCGGCATCACCGCCGTCAACATGGCCGCAAGCTCGATCATGTCGGGCACGGAGGATCTCGTCGTCGCCGGCGGCTGCGAGATGATGTCGATGGAAGGACGCCGCGGGGGCGGCCCGATGATGATGGACAACGGCAATCTGCGCCTGCGTGCGCGGCATCCGCAGTCGCATCAGGGCGTCTGCGCCGACGCGATCGCGACGCTTGAAAACATCACGCGAAGGGACGTCGACGCGCTTGGCCTCGAAAGTCAGAAGCGTGCCGCGCATGCGATCACGAACGGCCACTTCAAGAAGAGCCTCGTGCCGGTGCATCGCGAGGACGGCAGCCTCGCGCTCGACCATGAAGAATATCCGCGGCCGCAGACCACGATGGAAGGGCTGAGCGCGTTGAAGCCCGCATTCCCCGCGGTCGCCGACCATGCGCTCGACGACAAGGGCACGACCTATCGCGGCCTGATTCTGCAGAAGTACCCCGACCTCGAGATCGACTTCATGCACCACGCCGGCAATTCGTCCGGCGTCGTCGACGGCGCCGCCGCGATCCTTCTGGCTTCGCCCGCCTACGCCAGGGCGCACGGCCTGAAGCCGCGCGCCCGCGTCGTCGCGATGGCGAATATGGGGGACTCGCCGACGCTGATGCTGAACGCGCCGGTACCGGCGACGCACAAGGTGCTGGCGAAGGCGGGGCTGACCATCGACGACATCGACCTGTTCGAGATCAACGAGGCCTTTGCCGTGGTTGCGGAAAAATACATCCGCGACCTCAAGCTCGACCGCGCCAAGGTCAACGTCAACGGCGGCTCGATCGCGCTCGGCCATCCCATCGGCGCCACCGGCTCGATCCTGATCGGCACCCTGCTCGACGAGCTTGAACGGCGCGACTTGAAGCGCGGTCTCGTCACCATGTGCGCGGCCGGTGGCATGGCCCCGGCCGTCATCATCGAACGTATCTAGCGCGAGCGAAGCTCGTCGCGCTCCCTGGAAATAAGGGAGAGAAAGTACCCGCGATCGCCACATCACGACGATCTAGGCTTATTTTCCAGGGTGAATCGCGACCGGACTCCGACAAAGAGGCCGGTCATCGCTTGTCGAAAGCATCGAATCAGCTTTAGCAAGGCTGCGTGCGGGCCTTTGAAACAAGGTAAAATCCGCTGCCTGAGGCTTCTCCCGCTCCGGAAGTGGCTAAAAAGCAGGGTTTTTTGCCACAGAGGGCCAAAAAGCCCGTAAAACCCCGACAAAACTGGGCAGAAGGCTATAGGCCTTCACCGGTTGGTCTAATATGCAGCCGTCAACGAATCAGAGGAGACACGATGGCCACCCAAATGTCGAAATCGCAGCTGATCGAAAAGATCGCGACCACCACCGAGCTTTCCAAGCGTGACGTCAAGAGCGTCATGGAGACGCTGACCGACGTCGGTCACAAGGAGCTCAAGAAGAACGGCCTGTTCCTGGTGCCGGGCTTCGCCAAGTTCGTGGTCATCAAGAAGCCCGCCACCAAGGCGCGCAAGGGCACCAACCCGTTCACGGGCGAAGAGATGATGTTCAAGGCCAAGCCGGCCCGGAAGATCGTCCGCGCCCGCCCGGTCAAGGCCGCCAAGGACGCCGTGGGCTAACAACGCAAAGGCCCCCTCGAGCGAGGGGGCCTTTTGTTCGGGGCTGTCGCGAGGACTTGAGACGGAGGGCTCAACCCTTGCGGCGCTTCGCGCGGACCGGGATCGGCTGAAGCCGCGGTCCGGATGCCGCCAGCGCATCGCGAACCCCGTCGATGGCGCGATCGAGCAACTGGCGCAACCGCTGCGTCTTTCGCGATTGCTTCGCTTTTTCCAGCAGTTTCTTCATCGCATTCACTCCGCCGCTTCGACCTTGGCCTCGATTTTGGCCTCGGCCGGCTCGAGCGCCGCGGCGATGGCTTCGTCGACGCGCTCCAGCCAGATGAATTCGAGGTTGTCCCGCGCGCTCTGCGGGATATCGTCGTAATCCCGCTTGTTGCGCGCCGGCAGCATCACCCGCTTCAGGCCCGCGGCCGCGGCTGCCACCACCTTCTCCTTGATGCCACCGACCGGCAGCACCAGGCCGCGCAGCGAGATCTCGCCGGTCATGGCGGTGTCGCTGCGCACCGTGCGATTGGTGAGCAGGGACGTCAGCGCCGTGAACATCGCAACGCCCGCGCTCGGTCCGTCCTTCGGGGTCGCGCCTGCCGGCACGTGAACGTGGATGTCGCTCTTTTCGAACAGCTGCGGATCGATGCCGAGCTGCGTGGCCTTGCTCTTCACCAGCGTCATCGCAGCCTGCACGCTCTCGCGCATGACCTCGCCGAGCTGGCCGGTCAGGATCATGCCCCCGCGGCCTGATACCCGCGAGGCCTCGATGAACAGGATGTCGCCGCCGACCGGCGTCCAGGCCAGGCCAGTGGCCACGCCTGGAATGCTGGTGCGCTGCGCGATCTCGCCTTCGAAGCGCGGCTGGCCGAGCACAGTGCCGATGTCCTTTGGCGTCACGACGATCTTGGCAGCCGTGCCCTCGGCGACCTGCACGGCAGCATGGCGGAACAGCTTTCCGATCTCCCGCTCCAGGTTACGCACGCCGGCTTCGCGGGTGTAGCCCTTGACCACCAGCTTCAGCGCCTCCGGCTCGATCTCGGCTTGCTCCGGCGTCAAGCCGTTGGCCTCGAGCTGCCGCCGCACCAGATAGCGCCGCGCGATCTCCAGCTTCTCATCCTCGGTGTAGCCGGCGAGGCTGATCAGCTCCATGCGGTCCAGCAACGGACCCGGGATCTGGTCCAGCATGTTTGCGGTCGCGATGAACACCACGCGCGACAGGTCGAAGGGCACGCCCAGGTAATTGTCCCGGAATGTCCCGTTCTGCTCGGGGTCGAGCACCTCCAGCATCGCGGCGGAAGGATCGCCCTGCACGCCGCGGCCCATCTTGTCGATCTCGTCCAGCATCATGACGCAGTTCCGGGCGCCGGCCTTCTTGATGCCCTGGATGATGTTGCCGGGCAGCGCGCCGATATAGGTGCGCCGGTGGCCGCGGATCTCGGCCTCGTCATGCACGCCGCCGAGGCTGACGCGCACGAAGGGACGGTCCATCGCGCGTGCGATGGACTGGCCGAGCGAGGTCTTGCCGACGCCGGGCGGTCCGATGAAGCACAGGATCGGCGCCTTGCCCTGCGGCGCCAGCTTGCGCACCGCCAGATATTCGATGATCCGGCTCTTGATCTTCTCCAGGCCAAAGTGATCGGCGTCGAGGATGCGGCGCGCTTCCTTGATGTCGATCGGCTTCTCCGCGGGCAGTGCCCACGGCAGCTCGATCAGCCAGTCCAGGTAAGTGCGGACCATGCCGGCCTCGCCGGCGGCCTCCGGCATGCGCTCGTAGCGGCGCAGCTCCTTCTTCGCATGTGCATCGGCCTCGGGCGGCATGTTGGCCTTGGCGATGGCAGCCGTCAGCTCGGCCACCTCGGCCGCCTTGCCGTCGCCTT
This sequence comes from Bradyrhizobium sp. Kon56, assembly GCF_055807635.1. Taxonomy (NCBI): domain Bacteria; kingdom Pseudomonadati; phylum Pseudomonadota; class Alphaproteobacteria; order Hyphomicrobiales; family Nitrobacteraceae; genus Bradyrhizobium; species Bradyrhizobium sp. Kon56. Next base: position 65,751 of record NZ_JBVVOU010000031.1, read on the forward strand.
CGCCGAGCTGGCGCTGAATGGTCGCCATCTGCTCGCGCAGGATCGCTTCGCGCTGCCGCTCGTCGAAGCTGGCGCGGGTCTGCTGGCCGATCTCGTTGCTGATGCGCAGCACCTCCAGCCGTTCGGCCAGATGCTTCGACACCTTCTCGACACGCAGAGCGAGGTCGATGGTCTCCAGCACCTCCTGCTTGTCCTGCGGCTTGATGTCCATGAACGAGGTCGCCAGGTCCGCCAGCGCGCCGGGCGCCGTGGTGCCCTGGAACATCGCGACCAGTTCGGGCGGCGCCTGCGGCAGCAGCTCGATCGCCTCGATGGCCTGACGCTGCAGGTTCAGCCCGCGGGCCTCGATCTCGGGCGTGCTGGTGGTCGGCTCCGGAATCTGCTGGATCCGCGCGGCCGGGAACGGCGTCCCCGGCAGGAAGTCGAGGATGCGCGCGCGCTGCACGCCCTGGCAGACGATGTGATGGGTGCCGTCGGGCGCGGTGATGTAGCGCACGATGTTGGCGATGGTCGCGACCCGATAGAGGTCGTCCGGTCCGGGCTCCTCGGTCTCGGGGCTGCGTTGCAGGACGATGCCGACCGGCCGCTGCTCGCGCAGCGCCTGCTGCGCGGCGGCGACCGACTTCGGCCGTGCGATCGCGATCGGCGCGATGGCGCCGGGGAACAGCACCATTTCGCGCACGGGAATGATGATCAGCGCGTCTTCGGGAATCTTCACGTCGGAATTGCTCTGGGGATTGGTCGGTGCGGTATTCATTGGTTCGGTGGCCATGATCGACCTCAGGATTTGGCGAGGCGCAGCGCGACGCAGCCGTCCATCACGAAGCGGCTGATGGCGTAACGGCCAACGGGCAATGCAATGCGGCGCTCAAAACGCCCCTGCGGCAGTTCGAGCCGGTGGATGCGGGCGTTGCGAAGCTCTGGCGGAAGGGTGCGCTGGCCGGAGATGACGAGCACGCCGTCATGGATGACAGTCTCGACATTGTCGGGATTGACGCCGGGAAGCGCGACCAGGATCAGGAGCTCATGCTCGGTTTCGAGCACGTCGATCGGCGGCTCCCAGCAGGCTTCCTGCCGGCCGAACTGCTGGCGCAGCCGTTCGGCGCGGGTCAGCGAGTCCAAGGCTTCGGACAGCATCCAGTCGAGGGGATTTTTGGGTTGCATGATGCGGGCTCGGCGGGTGAGGATCGCTGAATATGGGGCCGGTTCCCGAGAATTCCAGCCCGGCTGCGCGCAGGTGCCATGCGGATCGTGCGATCCGAAAACAAGCGCCGCGGCCTTCCGGGCCGCGGCGTTCCGTCGTCACCCTATGTGTGCCTCAGGCCGCCTGGCGGTATTCCTCTTCCGCCTCGAGGTTGATCACGGAGGTGGCGAGCTCGGTCAGGGCGTGATCGGTCGCCTCTTCCTCGTCCAGCGTCGCCTGCAGCAGCTTTGCCGCGTCCTGCATGCCGAGCTCCTCGGCCCAGGTGCGCAGCGTGCCGTAGCGGGAGATTTCGTAGTGCTCGACCGCCTGCGCGGCTGCGAGCAGGCCGGCGTCGAGCGCAGGCGCGTTCTTGAACTCCTTCATGATCTCGGCACCTTCGTCGGTGATGCCGTTGATCGCTTCGCAAGGCTTGCCGCGGGCCGGCTTGCCCAGCATCTTAAAGATCTGGTCCAGACGTTTGACCTGGCCCTGGGTCTCGCGCAGATGCTTGTTGAAAGCCGCCGCGAGCTCCTTCGAATTGGCAGCCTTGGCCATCTTGGGCAGGGTCTTGATGATCTTGTTCTCGGCGAAATAGATGTCCTTGAGCGTCTCCAGGAATAGGTCGCTCAACATCTTCGGCGCCTGACGGGCGCGGCCCGTCGACGATTTCTTGCTTGTGCGCTTCTTTGCTCGTTTTGCCATACATCCTCCTCTTGAGGTGACGCGCGAAGGCATCGCCTTCCGCAATCCTCAGGCGATCAAAAGCTTTCGGAGAACGAAAGTTCCAAACTGCAGCCTGCGCTCAGGTCGGGCGCTTGTAGGGATCTTCCTGCCGCTGCCGCGCCTCGGTGTTGCGGTCGAGCTGCGCGCGCTCGCGGCGCCGCAGGCGCCCCGCCTTCGCCACGCCGTAGACGAGGACCGCACCGAGCACGAAGGCACCGATGAACCAGAGCCAGAGCAGGTTGCCCGAAAGGTGACCCAGCAACATTCCAATTCCACTGTCACTCATTGTGCATCTCCGGTGATTTTCAAAGCGGTTCTATCGGGCTAAGTCAGTCCGCCAGCCATCGTTCCTGCGTCCAGGGAGCCCACCGAGACATGATCGACTTCACCCTGTCCGCGTTCGTGACGCTGCTGCTCGTGGTCGATCCGGTGGGCCTTGCGCCGGCCTTCCTCGCTGCGACCGGAGGCATGCCCGACAAGACCATGCGCACCATCGCGCTGCGTGCGCCGCTGATTGCGGCGTCGATCCTGGTGGTGATCGCCCTGATCGGAAACTGGCTGCTGCGCCAGCTCGGGATCGGCATCCCCGCCTTCCAGATCGCCGGCGGGCTGCTGCTGTTCGGCGTGTCCTACCAGATGATCTTCGGCGACCGTCCGCATCGCGAGGCCCGCGAGGCCGATAAGGCAACCTCGGAGCATGCCTCCGACGTCGCGGTATTCCCGCTGGCGATCCCGATGATGGCCGGTCCCGGCGCGATCGCGACCACGCTGCTCCTGACCGGCGATGCCGGCTACGGACCGAGGCTCGCGATCATCATCGCGGTCGTGCTCGCCGTGTGCCTGCTCTGCATGCTCTGCTTTGTCTCCGCGAACATGATCGCGCGGAGCCTCGGGCGCACCGGCAACGCCGTCCTCTCGCGCGTGCTCGGCATGCTGCTCGCGGCCTATTCGGTGCAGTTCGTGATCAACGGCATCGCTGCGGTCCGGGCAAGCTTGCCGTAGAGCTGCGACAATCTGTTAATGCGTTGATTTTCATGTTTATTCCATGATGCCATGAGGCGGCTGGCGGGATCGCGCGCGATCCGGTCCGCTTTCTCTTGCGCTGCCATATTGCTTGACGTACTCCCCGTCTGACAGGCGCCCATCGTCAGGAAATCGAGATGTCGATGACAGCGGACGAGCTCGACAAGAGACAGGCCATCATCGGCGCCTGCCGCCGCATGAATGCGCTCGGCATCAACCAGGGCACCTCGGGCAATATCAGCGTCCGGCATGTGGACGGGCTTCTGGTCACCCCGACCAGCGTGCCCTACGACGCCATGACGCCGGACCAGATCGTGTTCATGACGATGGACGGCTCGCACGCGCCCGATCAGAAGCCGTCCAGCGAGTGGCGCTTCCACCTCGACATCCTGAAGGCCCGGCCAGACGTCGACGCCGTCGTCCACGCCCATCCGACCTATTGCACCATCCTGGCGATCATGGGCCTGGAGATCCCGCCCGTGCACTACATGATCGCGGCCGCCGGCGGCGACAGCATCCGCTGCGCGCCCTATGCCACCTTCGGAACGGCGGAGCTGTCCGAACATGCCGTGCGGGCGCTGGAGGGCCGACTTGCCTGCCTGCTCGACCATCACGGCATGATCGCGATCGGCAAGTCGCTGGACAAGGCGATGTGGCTCGCCGTCGAGGTCGAGACGCTGGCGCGGCAATATCACGGCTGTCTCCAGATCGGAGAGCCGCCGCTGCTGTCGAGCGCCGAGATCGAGCGGGTCCGCCAGCGCATGTCCGGTTACGGCATGTCGGAAGGGTAGGGCGGACAGAACGTGTTCCTGCGGATCAGACATCTCGCCGACCGCAAGGGGACGAACCGCATCATGGTTCGGCTGCGGGCGCTGCTACGCAGCAACGAATTCTATCTGATCCCGCTGGCGCTGGTGATCGGCACGCTCGCCGGCGCCATCGTGACGCTGATGGCCGAGATTGCGCAGATTGCCCACATGGTGATCTACGGCATTCCCATCGACGTCCGCCTGTCCGCCAATACCAGCGTCAGTCCGTGGGCCGCGCTGATCGCGCCCGCGCTGGGCGGGTTGGTGCTTGGGATCATGGAGTGGTGGCGGCGACGGCTCAAGCTCTCCAGCGCGGTCGATCCGATCGAGGCGAACGCACTGCGCGGCGGCAATCTGTCGATGCGCGACAGCGTGGTGGTGTCCAGCCAGACGCTGATCTCGAACGGCTGCGGCGCCTCCGTCGGCCTCGAGGCCGGCTATACCCAGATCGGCTCGGGTATCGCCTCGTTGCTCGGCAAGTTCTTCAATCTGCGCCGCAACGATCTGCGCCTGATCGTCGGCTGCGGTGCCGCTGCGGCGATCGCGGCGGCCTTCGGTGCACCGATCACGGGCGCCTTCTACGCCTGCGAGCTGATCGTCGGCGTCTACTCGGTCGGCAGCGCGGCGCCGATCCTCGCCGCCTCGCTCGCGGGCGCCCTGACCGCGCAATGGCTCGGCGGCGCGCCATACTCGCTCGAAATACCCAAGGTCAGCGCCGTCGGCGTCGAGCAATATCTCGCGCTGATCGGTCTCGCGCTCGTCACCAGCGGTGTCGGCATCGCCGTGATGCGCTCGTCCTCGATGTTCGAGCGCCTGTTCAAATGGCTGCCGGTCTGGTTGCGCCCGGTGATCGGCGGCCTCATCGTCGGCGGTTTTGCGATCGTCACGCCGCAGGTGCTGGCGGCCGGCCACGGCGCAATGGTGCTCGATCTCTTTCACGACATGACGATCGGCCTGATCGCGCTGATCATCGCCTTGAAGGTGACGGCCTGCCTGATCTCGCTCGCCTCCGGTTTCCGCGGCGGCCTGTTCTTTGCCTCGCTGTTCGTGGGCAGCCTGATCGGAAAGTTCTTCTCCGCGGTGCTGCTCTTGATCAGCCCGAACTTCGTGATCGATCCGCTGGTCGCGATGCTGACGGGCATGGCGACGCTGGGCGTCGCCATCGTCGGCGGTCCCTTGACCATGTCGTTCCTCGTGCTCGAGATGACCCGCAACGTCGACGTTACCGCCGTGGTGCTCGCCGGCTGCATCGTCACCTCGATCTGCGTCCGCTTCATGTTCGGGCACTCCTTCTCGACCTGGCGCCTGCATCTGCGCGGCGAGACCATCCGCAGCGCCAACGACGTCGGCTGGCTGCGCAACCTCACCGTCGAGCGGCTGATGCGCTCAGATGTTGGCAAGGTGCCGTCGACCACGACGATCGCCGCGGTCCGCCGCGAATTCGCGCTGGGCTCGCGGCCCGGGATCGTCATCGTCAACAATGCGGACGAATATGTCGGCCTTGTCCTGCTGCCCGACCTGTTCTCGGGCGACCTCGACACCATCGCCGACGAAATCCAGGTGATCGAGCTCGCGCGCCTGACCGAGATCGTGCTGATCCCGGAAATGAACGTGAAGTCGGCGATGGCGGTGTTCGACGAGGCGGAGGCCGAGATGCTGGCGGTGGTCGATTCCACCGACAGCCGCAAGGTGGTCGGCTTCCTTACCGAGACCTTCGCCCGCCGCCGCTATGTCGAGGAGATCGACAAGGCGACGCGCGGCGTACTCGGCGCGCTGTCGTAAGGTCACGCGGAAGCGGGACGGCGTGCGTCATGCGCCGCCGTCCGCGCCTGCTATCGGCCTGGCTGCAAGGGAGCAGCGACGACGCTAGCCACGATCCGGCGGACCAGTGGCAGCACCATCAGCAGCGTCGGAAAGGCGACGAGCCATGACAGCGCCCAGGCGCCCGGCCAGGTCGCGAGGAACGCCGGCGTTGCGCCGAGGCTTCGAAGGGTGGAAATGACCGACACCACGGCTGTCATGAGGATGGACAGCACAAATGGCATCACGATCGACGCATAGCGCGCCGGCAGTTTGCGAACCGCAATCATCTGGTTTCTCTTGGAATAAGACGCGTCAGTCACGGTGAACCCAAGAATGGCATCGATCCCGACGGCGTCGGTTGATGCGTTGGTTCACGTAAAACGCTTACGGCGACCGAAAGACGGTGCGCCTGTTCATTATCCGCTCATGTTGGATGGTTCAAGCTGGATCTGGACGTTCGATCTACAATCGTTCAACGCGTGGCAGATTGCCGCGATCACGAAACCATTTCAGTGGTTTGGACGTTTAGTCTTGTTTGATTATGTCGCTTCGAGCGAGAACAGGAAGGTCAAGATGAATAAAGGACCGATGATTTCCGCAGCCGGCCGCAGCGTTGGGCTGGCAGCTTTCGCAAGTCTTGTTCTGATGACGGCCCCGATCACCCCTTCGGCTGCCAACTCGCCCGCGCCCACCAAAGCCGCTGCCGCGGGCTCGGTCGCTCCGGCTGCCACCGATTTCAGCGCGGCTCGCCGCCACCGCTATTATCGGCGAGGTCCGAACGCTGCAGGCCTCGCTTTCATGGGCGCGGCGGCAGGTCTGATCGGCGGCGCGATCGCAGAGAGCAGGCGCCAGGAGTACTACGAGGACCGCTATAATTACGGTCCCGGTCCTTACTACGGCGGCCAGGGATATTACGGCGGCGGTCCCTACTATGGTCCGCGTGGCTATTATCAGCCGTATTAGGCGCCTGTCCTCGCCGCAGTCTCGTTCTCGCCAAGGGGCGGTGTTTTGCACCGCCCCTTGTTGCTTCTGCGCGAGGCGTCTCATTGCGCGACCTGTGTCGCGGGCGCGTCAATCCCCTCCAGAAAAAATATTCCGCTTTACCGAAATTCGGAAACGGCGTATGTGTCGCCCATCCCGGCTCATCCTTGAGGGGCGATCTTGTGGTCGTCATGTTCGCGAGCCGGGCTTGCGG
>NZ_JBVVOU010000032.1:0-71870 GCF_055807635.1 Bradyrhizobium sp. Kon56
CAAATCAACAGACTTCACGAGCCTCTCGAAGGCCTTTCGGCCAGAGGATGACTCGATGTCCAGCAGAACCGATCGCTTGCCGCGCATGTGAGTCATGCCGTAGATCACTGTTATCAAGCTGTCGAAAAGCGGGCTGGCTGGGTCGATCTTGATCACCTCAGCCCCGAAACGAGCGAGATAGCATCCTGAGTGCGGCCCGGCGATGACATTGCTTAGATCGAGAACGCGCACGCCCTCGAGCCACCCCGCCGACCTGTCAGCCTTGCGTGTCAAGAACTGCCTAGCAGGTAGCGCCGAGAATGCTTCGACGGCCTGATCGAAGGCGACCCATTTTCGTGGCGCGGGGCTCAGCATCAATTCCCCGCTTTGCTCCAGCCAGGCTACAGGTCCAGGCTGAATCATCCGTCCATACACCGGATCATCGATCTTGATCATCAGACCCGCGCGTTCTGCGTGATCGTCTCTGATCCACTCCTGCAGCCAACGTTGCGGTGCGGCGGGGATTCGCCCCTCCCCAAAGATGCGCTCCCATTCCGTTGCGGTGCGGGTTACAAAGACGGCCTTCATTCGCGCGGCGATCTTGTCTGCCCAACATTTCGGCCGAGGAGACGAACTGAGGGAAACATCAGATGGCCAGTTGCCCACCGAGAGATAAGTGTCCGACTCCTCGGTAAGCCCTTCCGCCAATAGCTCATCGTACAGGCCCAGCACCTGCAAACAGCGCCTGGTATGATGCTTGTGTGCCGAGCAAAGGACGAAGAACATGCGCCCGTCTTTGCATTTATAGTTGCGGGCAAATGGATCGAGGAGCTCCTGCGTCTCCTCGTAAGTGAGGTTCATCGGCAAACCCGCTTCGCGCCGCCGGGCGATCTCTCGCTCGCGGTGCGACTTGTAGCGAAGCGGAAGCTGGTCAATGCTAATCGAATTATATGCGAGCCCCTCCATGACCGCGCATGCAAGAGGCACCTCGATCTCGACGCCGATTCCGCTGCGTTCCCGCGCCTGAAGCGCCAGCACCGTAGCCGAAACGGCCAGCATCGTACCATAGGCCGATGCCAGAGGTAGCGGCGAGAAAGACGGGTCGATACCCCTCAACACACGATTCAACCCCATCTCGATGAATAAGCCGGAGGACGCCCCGATGACGGCCTCAAAGTCACGCCACTCGCGACGGAGTTGATCGTTGGAAGCAAAGCCGGGAATGGAACAGTAATCAGGGCTGGGCGAATCTTGCGCAAGACGCTGAAGTCGATCCCAAGGCGGCTCAACACTCCCGGGCGGAAATTCTCGATGACGATATCCGCGTCGGCGATCAACGTTTGCGCTTGCGACAAGCCTTCCTCAGTTTTTAAGTCGACTGAAACCATCAGCTTGTTTCGATTAAGAGTCGCATTGGCAGGGCTATCCCAGAGGGGACCGGATGGCGGGTCGATATGCACGACAGTAGCGCCAAGATCGGCGAGGATCATCGCCACTGCCGGGCCGGCGATGTACTGGCCGAAATCAACGACCTTGACACCGAAGAGCGGAAGGGTTGACGGCCGCATAACTAGTCCTTCGTCATGAGGCATTGGTTGGGGGGGGCATGCTGTCACAGTTGTGCCACGCTTAACGCTCGCGGTGGCGAACATCTCATACTCCGCCTGCGGCAGAGGCAAGCTCAGCGCGAGCTGCCTCCCAGATAGCAGCGGAAACGACAACCGGCGCGAGGAACTGAATCCAGCTTTCAACATGGCTCCGTCGTCGCAAGCTCCGAGAGAGTTCATCTGAACGACATCCTCGCCAGCGACGGCTACACAATGCGGTCAAACCGCGATCGCAATGACCTTGCCAAGCGTTAAAGCCACTGCATTCGCTAGCACGCCCCCATCGTCGCCAATCATGATGCGTACGCCGCTCTCGTTCAGATATGCGCTACATTCTGAGCGACAGACTCCATCATCATCCGGCAGAGGCCCGCGATGTCGTAGACAGGCCGGCTCGTCATGCGACGGATCGCGGGCGAGATGGGGGGAAAGCCGTGCACTCCAACAAAAATGCAGCGATGTTCGGGTTGGCAGAAAAGAGGCGTGAAACGCACCCCGCGACGTCCGCCTCGATTTCAGCGGTTTCGGTATATGCTGGCGGACGTTTCATTTCGTTGCGGTACAATTGACCTCCTTCTATGCCGCCAATGATTAATCTCGACGATTAACTGACATCTACAATGCGGTGCACGCGTTCGCTGGAACTCCTCGAGTCGGCCGAAAGGACAGCAATTTTAGCAGTCTGCGGCAGCTGGCTAAGCAATGCCGGCAACAGGAGCAGGCTCGAGGTCGCTACCGGCACATTCACCGACACAGCCACGACGTTCTGATGACGGATAAAGGAGGCGCAGTTTGAGCTTATTGCAACAGCGCCTTTTTCAACCAAACGTTCGGCTGCTGCGACAGTGGCGGACTCGAGCGATGGTTCACCGCGCATGGCGACATCCGCCCAAGCTCCGGTGACCGTTTCCGAGATGATCGGGAAGTCGAACGTCGACGGATGGAGCATCGAGCCGGGCCTCGGAGGTGGAGGTGTAGCTCCCCCTCGAGATTGAGAATTCCAAGAGGACGTGAGTCGTGCTTGCCATAGAAACTCTCTCCTAGTCGGGTTATTGAAGCGCGGTCGCTAAGGGGCAACGAGCAGCCGCTGTTCCCAGCGCCCGGCGTCTCACGGCGCCAAGGCCCGAGCGCGCACTCCCTGGAGCACAAGGTCACGAGGTTTCATCGCGCTTTGCTTCGGTTTCGGAGACAGGTGACATCATCCGCTTTCCGCCCGCGTGTCGGATTGCTAGGCGAGCATCTTGCAAGTTGCTGCCGTGAACTCCGGCGCGTGTCTCATCATTGAGCTCGTTTTCCCGTGTTGATACATTGAATCGTTCACGTCTCGAGCCTCGCGATTGCAGATCGAAGTTCTTCTCGAGCCCGGCTCCAACCAGCGCCGAGATCCCCCAATAGCGCGGCTGCTCGTTCTACGCCCGTTTCCAGCTCATCCAGCGCTGCCGAAACGGCATCCGGAGCAGGGCCTCCTCCAGCTCGGGCTGTTACCGCAATAACCTCCGGCGCCAGCGATAGCTCGGAGTCGAGCACCCGACGATCTTGCATGATCGCCGCGAGACTCGATGCGCCACTCTCGAGGGCTGTCGTAACCAGCTGCCCAACTTCATTATGAGCAGAACGAAAATCGAGACCACCGTCGACAGCGAGGCGGGTCGCCGTTTCCATGGCATTAACGAACGATCTTTCGAGCATAGCGGAGGCTGCCTCTTCACAGACAGTCAAGCCCGCGAAACATAGCCGGATGAGACGAACCGCGCCAATGGAATGGTCGATCCCGGGCCAGACATGGCGAGTAGCCTCCGTTCCAACAGCGACGCAGTTCGTAAAAGGCGTACTATGCATGCCAGTAACTGCGGCGACGAAGCAGCCAATTGTCGCGCCAGCCTTGCCTTGGACCTGCTCGAGAAGGAATGGATTGCGCTTGTGAGGCATCGCGGAACTTGAGCCAACCAGTTCGTCCGGAAGATTAGCCAGCCCGGATTCGCCGACCCACAGGAGCAGCGTCTCGGCCATGCGGCTTAGGGATGATCCGAGAATCGCACAATTGGCCAGTAGGCGAAGAACAATATCGCGAGATGCCACGCTGTCGATAGAGTTAAGTGGCGGCATCACGAAGCCGAGCAGCCTAGCCGTCAACTCCGGCAGGATGGGCAGGGTGGTGCCGCCGCCTGCGCCAGCGCCGAGGCAGGAAACATTGAGGAGCGGGTGCACGGCCAGAAGAGCGTCCAGATCTCGCGCGAGCGCGCTGCCGAACGCTGTGAGGTGGTGCGCGAATGTGGACGGCAATGCTGGCTGACGGTGAGTGTGCAGTGGAAACACCGTCTCAAGGTGACCGCGAGCCCGCCCGCACAGCACTCGCAGAAGTTTGACCAGTTCGGCAACCAGCGCCTGATACGGTGCTCTCAGCTTAAGCTTCAGGAGCGTCGCATTGATATCGTTCCGGCTCCGACCAAGATGTAGGTTACTAGCCTCCTTGCCGATCACCGATCGAAGATAATCTTCATAGGCGAGATAGGAGCCGCGGGGCGAAGGGCAAACCGCAAGGCTCTGGAATCCGTCGGCCTGCAGTTTATCCAGCTCAACCACCACCCTTCTGGTGAGATCACGGTCGATCAGTCCGACTCGTTCAAGCATGATGGCTTGGGCTCGATCGATGTCGGCGTAAAAGGGCAGCTCGTCGCTCGCTGCACGCTGGAGATCGCTGTCGAAGACGATGGCGCTGGCTTCAGGATGAAGGGTCGATTTGATGCGGCCAGTATGTTGCAAGATTGTCTCCTTATGCGTTGCAAATGAAAGCGACGGCGGCCTCGGCACGCCGGGTAGCAGCAGCAGGATCGCCATCAACTGCGATGACGTGACCGATCCGATCCCGGAAATCGTTGCGGCGTCTGAATTGCATCGGCAAAGTATGATACAGAACGAGCTCCGCCAGCCCGAAGAGGTCGACGACGCGCTCGCAGTTCTGCGGAAGCATAAATGAGCCTTCGCGCTCCGGCACGATGAATCGAATGGAGCCATGATTGCCTTCCGCCGGGGGCGTCCAAGGCATTCCGAGGAGGCTGCGGAGCACCGCGAGAACCGGATCGAAACCAGTCGTGTGGCGGAACAGGCTTGGAATCGAGCCGCCCGCGAGCCTTGGATTTACTTCAATAATCGTGATGAAACCGTGGTGTAGTCGGAGTTCGACATGAGCTGGTCCGCGCACATGACCAAGGGCCTCTATCGCGCGAAGGGCTTCACGTTCGATTTGCGCTCGGGCCTGAGACGATACTGGTGCTGGTATATCGTGCCCGATCTCGACGAAATGCGGCAGGGCACCAAGATGTTTTCGCGTCACCCCCATGATCTGGCTGTCGAGGATCTCGACGGAATACTCCTCGCCTGCGATGTAGGACATAAGAAGGGCGCGGGGCTGCACAGAACGGCCACGCACGTCATTCGTGCCTCTAAGGAGCTCGCGCAAAGCCGCAATTGCGTCTGTTTCGGTCTCCACGAGGCTGACCCCGATGCTCCCGGTACCGCTGATCGGCTTGGCGACTGCAGGTAAGCCCACCTGTGTAATCGCGCTGCGAATATCGCAGTCGGCGCCTACTGTGGCGCTCTCGGGCACTCCGATGCCCGCTGCGCGGAGGGCGGCAGCCTGGCGAGCCTTATCCCGGCAAAGTGAGATCGCGTCGGGATTCGAACCGGTGAGCCCGAGTCGTCTGGCTTGCAGCGCGGCCGTGTAAAGGTAGACATCGCTGGAGGTCATTAGCAGCGCAATTGGTATGGCCGTTGCAATGCTGTCGATTACGGCTGTAACAGCGGCTTCTGAAGACGTTTCGCATGTACGGAGGTCGAGGTCTGGGATGGCTGGCAGAAAGCCATACCGCTCAGGGGAAGCGGTGACAAACACCGGAGCGAACCCCAGTTCTTGTGCACGCAGAATAAACTCGGCGCCCGAGCCTGTAGTATTGGATTCGATGAAGATCGCAGCTGATTTGGCCATTTTTGTATGCTTCAGTTCGGGGAAAGCTAGCCCATCACGTCGGCCAACGAGCGGCGACTCCAGTCGAAACGGCACCAGCCGTTAACAGCCTGAAGCGGGTGGCGGACAAGGATCGGCTCAGTCGCGGCGAGCTCGGCTTGATAGCCGTTCGCGTGCATCCAACCGGGATCGTAGACGCTGTGCTCGTAGCGGTTGCTGTCGTCGGGAAAGACCGCGAGCACGTTGGTTTTTGAAGAGCGCTCCGCGTACCACTTGGCAACAAGATAGGCCGCCCCGCTCGTGGGGCCGCGCTTTAGCGAAGTCTCGCGATGGAGTCGGTGCGCAGCCTGGTATGCCTCGTTGGCGCCGAGCCAGTGGATTTCATCGAACGCCTCGTGAAGCAAGTTCCCGGGAAGAATGCTGTTGCCAAGTCCGCGCAAATCGCGCTCGCCGGCCGGTCGGCCGAACAACACGCTGCCGAAGGTGTCGATCCCCACGAGTTTCATTTCGGGAAAGAATGCGCGGCAATAATGAGCCAGGCCGCAGGACGAGCCTCCAGAGCCCACCGTTGCGACCAGGATGTCGATCTTGCCAAACTGCCTGATGGCTTCCTCAGCCGGACGCGCATACGAAAGGCGATTTCCGAGGTTGTCATACTGTCGTGACCAGGTTGCTCCGGTCCGTTCCACAAAATCCAGAAGCGCGTTCTTCCGGAGCAGCTGAATGTTCGCATTGGACGCTGTCGCCTCCACCAGGTGCACTTTGGCCCCCAATTCCTCCATGGTGCGCTTAAGCGGGGGCTCGATCGCGCGGTCACCGAAGATGTGTAACTTGAGCGCGAACTGCATACACACGATCGCGAGACCGAGAGCCATGGTCCCGCTCGATGTTTCAACAATCGTCGTGTTGGGGCCGATGTCGCCGTTCCGAAGGCCTGCTTCGATGATGTTGAAGGCGGGAAATACCTTCATGAGCCTGAAATCGATTGCGCCCAAGTTTTCTGGTCGCAATGAAACAATCTTTAGGGGGGCATGAGCGCCGAGTATGTCGGAGAGCGTGTCCGCCATCGAGTCGTCCTCAGTATGGAGTCGAAAACGTGCAGAGGCGATCAAAGCCAAGCCGACCAATCGCGGCTCTAGCCCTAGCCACTCGGCTGCCAATATCGGGGAGGTGGGGGTCAAAGATGAGGCCTGCAACCGTGCCGCTATGGGCAACGACAACACCGGCCGATCCGGCGTCTTCCTTGATGCTGAGGAGCTCGTTGAACTTCGGCTTCTTGAGCGGATTCTGGATGGCGCGCTCGCTCTGTAATGCGGAGAAAGTCGCAACTCGGCCCACAAGTGCGACGCTCTGCTCTGCGATTGCACGCTCCAGGACCGCCAGTGCGCACCCGAAGGCGGCGATCTGATCACGCGAGTAGCGCGCTCGCGGTAGTCGGTCGGTTCCAATGCCGCCTTCGCAGGAGCCTGTGTCAAACCCCAGAATCTGCATTTGCGGGAGTGGGCCGTTGAAGACACGGATACTCTTGCCCGCTCGTTGGGCGAATAGAATGGTGCTGCTTGTGCAGTCGAACATCAGAGAGTCGGAAGCATGTTCGGCCGCCACCGCAAGTTTCGCTTGGAGATGAGGAGCAGGAATCACTCGGGATCCCAGGTAGGCTTCGACTGCTTTAGCGGCAGCTCGAATGGAAGCCACTACGCCGCTCGTGGACGAGCCCATACCGGCGCCTTCCGGGATGAATGTCCTAACATCGAGTGTAGCTGCCATGTTCGTCATTCCCAAAGCATCGAGGGCAAGCCGAACGGCGAGCTCACACTTATGGAAATGATTTGGCATCACTTTGATGCCGGTTTCGCCGACCTGAGGCACGAATTTCCCTGTCCGGCTCGGCTCCAGTGTCACACGGGCTTCCGATCCATCGGCGTGCGGCATGTGAACTGAAACCAGCGCACGCACCGTCCGCCGGTGCCTGCCGTCCTCGAGGGAGAACGCTCCCTGCAGCAGCTCGCCGAAGTGGGGATGGCAGGTCGCCACGCCGAATGGCTTCGGGAGAGAGCAGCACCGCGTAACCGTATCGTTCCCTAGAGCGCTCCGTGAAATCTCCATCATGTCCCTGGTCTGCCGGGGCCGCGCCATGAAGCGCGGAGTGATTTGACGTGCGTGCGGGACATAAGCTGACGGAAACCATATTTGCTCGTTAGGAGAAAGATTTCATGCAATGCTGCACTATCCCATTCGTCATCTAATGAAAGCGGCATTGTCGCGAGCTCCCAATTTGACCTGCATCAGAGACTGTTTCACGACCTGCCCAGACTCGCATTGCGAGCAATCCACATGTTGAGATGAGGCCGCAAGACTGACGATTGTAGCGGTCGTGAATGCCTCGGGCTTCTAGTGTGCGCATCGTTCAAGTACCAGCTAGGGTGACGTACTCGATTTCGTACCGGCACCTTACTTAGGCGCGCAGATGTGCGCACCTACCAAGACGTGGGAGTGCGCGCCCCCTACGAGCAGCAATCGAGCGAGCAGGCGCGTTTCCGGTAAGGCAATGATGATGCGAAGCGTTCCGGCCGGAATATTCATCTGCAAGTGAGCAGCTTGCGAGCGCAGCTTCGAAGTGACAACTAAAAGAGCCCGCTGTCGCAGATACATCCATGCTTCAGTTAAATCGCTCGCGAAAAGCGGTTTGTATGCCCGACAGCCGTCGCACAGGCCGGCTCACGTCGCTCGAATTATATCGCAGTGATCCTGTCGTCTGCAGCAATCTGATGCCGTACGCGGCGTTCCTGTCGATCCACGAGATGCAACTCGGCTATGCGGCTGATCGTAACGCTGGTAAGCGAGCATCTTGATCGTAACTCTGAGCTTCTCGATCACAATGTGCTCGTCCAATCTCCGCGTCGCCGGCGGACCAGCCGCTTGCCCTCTCAGCGCGCAGCATTGCTTGAGGATCGCCAGGTTGAAGGCCATCATTATCGCCATCATCGGCTAGAGAGCGCACCATTTCAAATGATCGTTATTCGTGCGCTCATTCGCCTTTTTGTGTCGGATTGGAGACATGTTGCGGGCCCTCCGACAAACTCAATGACACAAGCGCTCGATTGATTAGCGCGTGACCTCAATCTTGAGCCGATGAGACGCTCCTGTTGCTGGCATGCCGATTGCTGGGAAGTTACGTCTTTGCGCGGAGGTCCCGCGCTCTCCGGCCAAGGCAGTTCAAATGAAAGCGCCTCCATTGATCCAAATAGACGGCACGGACGCTGTAGCGAGTGCACCGCAAACCTCTGGCGGTGACCTAAGCCCCTCCTCGCCGAACAAATCAGATCCGCCGCTCCGCAGTGCGGTCATCAAGTTTATAGAAGGCGCTCGCACGATGACGGAGGCCGAGCTGCAAGCCAGTAGCATCACGCGTCATCATGTCACAACATCGTATCGCCAACAGATCGCCAACAGTGGCTACTACGACCAATTGAAATACATTGTGGAGCCGTCAGCTAAAGAGCTCGACAGTCCCGGGGCGTTGGATACCAGCGGCGAGCACGACAACACAGTCCTTCCTGGACTTCAGCATAAGTACGCGCAGACCGGGTTGTTACTCGTGACTAACCGTTGCGCGTCATATTGCCGTTTTTGCTTCCGCAAACGACTCGTTGGCAGAGAATCCGATGAAATCGTGCCAGACGTGGCGAAAGTCGGGCAATATATTAGCGGACATCCCGAGATGACGAACGTTCTCCTATCAGGGGGCGACCCGTTCGTTCTTGGTACGGAAAAGCTCGATGAAATTCTTACGCATCTGCTCCCCATTCCACATTTGACTTCGATTCGAATCGGCACAAAGTTCTTCGCCTTCGAGCCAAAGAGATTCGACGACACCGCTCTACCTGCCTTCTTTCGACGAATTCGTGACGCGGGTAAGACTGCTGTTCTAGTCACTCATTTCGATCACATCGGTGAGATCTCGGTCGATGCTGAGAGGAATATCCGCAGCTTGCGCGCACAGGAAGTGCAGTTCCTCAATCAATCTGTGCTTCTCGCAGGGGTAAATGACAATCCTGAGATTTTGGCAGCGACGTTTGCCAAGTGTCACCAAATGGGCGTCCGTCCGTACTATCTCTTCCAAGGAAGGCCGGTGAAGGGCGCATCCCATTTTCAGGTTCCGCTTCGTCGCGGATCAGAGATTGCGCGCGGCGTCAATCAGCGGCTCGCGGGGATTGAAAAGACATTCAAATACATCATGTCCCACTATACGGGAAAGATCGAGATCCTCGATGTCGGCGATGATGACCGCATTTATATGCGATACCATCAGAACAAAAGTCCCGACAAGATTGGAAGGATTTTTTCTAGGCCATATACCGACGCCGCTTGCTGGTTGGATGATCTGCCTGAATGATGATCGAGGCGGCGTGGACTGATGACATTCAAATCTTTGGCTTCCTTGAGCTGGCGCCGGGCCGCGTCGAACTCATTTGGTCGGATCCTAAAAACAGTTTTGCTGTTGAGGCGACGCGGAGGCAGCCCCGCGCTAGGGTCTGCCAGCCGCAAGCCTGGAATTGCGAAGCTACGACGCGCTGCATTCGGGAGGGGACAGCTCAATCTCTCGACAGCTGGCAGGAACGGCGAGGATCGCAGAGTAAGGCCCGTAACCCAAGGCGATCGCATAACCGAGATATTCGTCCCAGCCATCGTCCCTGCGACAAACCCGACGCAAGAGATCTGTCATCGACTGCTCAGCGTTGCATCGGGCTCCGCGAGGTAACCTGTGACGCTAGACGAGGGTGAGGCATTGATGTGCGCGTCTGTTCCGTTACGCCTGTCACGTTCCATTCAGTTGTACAATGCCGCCGCTGCCAACAGAGGCATCAAGCTGTTGATGGGATTCGATTTCCATGAGTATGTCTCGATTACGCAGTCCACTCCAACAAAGGGGCAAACATTTCCAAATTTTCGGCCAGACCGATCCATAATCAATGCAGGTGAGGGATATTGGCTCGTAGGGCTCGATAGGAAAGAGAGCGTGGTGTTTACAAATGCCACTCGAGTGTATGACCTTTCACCCAGTAATTTTGCAGAGCATCTTCAATCGCTGAGGGCGTTCTACACTGATCCGGTCGCACACGCAGATCCTCGGGATCATTGTACTTGCCTCGCACCTAATGCAAAGAAGATGACCGGAAAGGTGGCGTACAACGGGGACCTTTGGGTGCGCAGAGATCTGAGAGGACGGGCGCTTCCAAACATGATCGCCCGAATCACGCACAGCGTGTCGTTTGCTATGTGGGCTCCCGATTTCTTGTGTGCGCTTGTGGCACCGTGGCGGGTGGCCAAAGGGCTTCCCCACTACCGCCATCATGAACCCGGCGGGTCGATATTGCGGCTCGTGAAAGAGGATATTGCGGAAGAAAATTGGCTCGTTTGGGTCACTGGTGAGGAGCTAAAGAACGATGTCAACCATTGCTTATGAAACACCACCAGCTTTGGCAGAATCCACGTGATCTTGTGCGTTGAAGTGGAGGCCGCAACATTGTCTCACGTTCGAATGTGTCGGAGATTCGGAACGGTCGCCTAGGATGACAGAGCTGGGGGGCAACAGACGTAAGCGCGAAGCCGATCCGTTGCTTCAGAATTCGAATGAACGTGCGAAGAAGCTTCCGGTTGGACGGAGGTTTGGGATCGGATGGGACAGCAAAAAGGACATCCATTTTACCGGCTCATCGGTGAGCCGGCTGGAGGTCCTTGAAGGACCATCGGGACGCCGGGTGCTTTCGGAGGCTGAGGGAGCCCGGATCATCGCCGAATGTCTGCTACCCGGCGCCCAGGCGTCGAGGTGGCGCGCAAGCACGGAGCGACGCGCTGGCAGAGTTACGATTGGCGACGACGCTTTCGACCGCGAGGCATGTTGGCGCTAGGCGAGGCGTCGCAGTCGACATTCGCGCCGCTGGTCGTGGAAAGCGCGTTGGAGGAGGATCACCTTCCGGCGATCAAGCTTGAGATCGCGATCGGCGATGTCGTGCTGCGGACGGATCCCGCCATAGATGGCGAGCAGCTGTGCCCGGTGATCCGCGCAGTGCGAGCGTCACGATGATCGCCGCCGGTGGCCGATCTGAAGATTTATATCGCGACGCGGCCGATCGACTTCCGCTGTGGCCATGATGGACTTGCGGCGAAGGTGCAGGAGATGCTTCGCCTCGACCCGCTCAGCGGCGCGGCCTGCGTGTTCCGATCGAAACGAGCGGTCCGGATCAAGATGGTGGTCTGGGATCGAACGGGCCTAGTGTTAGTTCACAAGCGCCTCGAAAGTTGCAAGTTCGTTTGGCCAACGATCGCGGACGGCGTGATGCGGGTGTCGCCGGCGATGTTCGCGGCCTTGTTCGAGGAACTGGCTTGGAGGTTGGTCCGTCCGGAGGAAGGACGGCGCCCGCAGGCGGCGGGATGACTGCGGCAGAATGACTCAGAAGCTATTTTGAACGTGGCACGCGCGGCGGCGATATGCTCGAAATGGCGCATGGGCATCGCGGCGCTGCGCGACGAAAATGAACGACTGAAAGCGCTTTGGCGCAAACGCAGGCAAGGGCCGATCGCGGAGCGTGCCGGAAGGTTCTCATCGCAATCGCGGCTGCTTGCCTGCCCATTTGCCTCCGGTGGAACGGATCGTCGAGCCTGCGAGCACGCTGTGTCAGTGCGGTTGCGGCGCCATGACGAAGATCGGCGATGACGTCAGCAAACGCCTCGACGTCATCCCGGCGCAATGGCGCGTGCTGGTCACGCGACGCCCGAAATACATCTGTCGCCGCTGCTCGGGCCCCGTCGTGCAGGCCCACGCGCCGGAGCACGTCTGCCCAGTGGGCTGCCGACCGAAGCGGCCATTGCGCACGTGATCGTCTCCAAGTTTGGCGACCATACGCCGTTTTACCGTCAGGCCGAGATCTATGCTAGGCAGGGGATCCGGCTTGATCGGGCGACACTGGGCCACTGGTCCGGCCGCGCCTGCTTCCATCTCCAACCCGTAGCGGACCACATGCGTCGCCATCTGGAGAGGGCAGATCGTCTGTTGATGGACGAAACCACGGCACCGGTGCTCGATCCGGGCGTGGCCAAGGCCCAATTGCGTACGTTGGGCGGAATAGGTTACGGGGGCACACCAGACGATCAGACGCGCGGAGCCCTGTGCAATTAACACTTGCGGTACCTCCTTACTGTGATGTCGATCCAGGGCTGTAGTTGATGGTCTGCAGAGGCTTGCATGCTCCCATAACGGTCGGGCTGTGCTCATCCCTCGTTTTCTGAAGCCGTTGACACCTCGTAATCTAGATTCGTGCAATTGAACGATTTTTGCTTGTCGGCGTCTTGCTGGCCACTACGTGAGCGGCTATGACGGCAGAACTCTTGGGTCCCGGACTTGCTGACGCCAAGATCAAAGCCGCCCATGTTGTAACCATTGCTGTAGCATTTAGGACGTATGTCGCGTCTTCAACGCTTACCGCAATCGCCACGTTCCCAGGCTGATCGGTTCTTTCTGAAAGCTTGTGTTGGTAGGAAGATGTGCGATCGCGTCGGGTGGTACGGCATTTGCTGATCTCCTTCCCAAGTCGTCTCGGCTCAGGAGGAACACATGGTCGATGTGCAAGACGTGGTGCTGTCCGCACGAGAAAAAGAGTGCTTGCGGTGGGTAGAGGAGGGAAAATCTTCGTGGGAAATCGGGGTGATATTGAACGTTAGTGAGAATACGGTCAATTTTCACCTTAAGAATGCGATGCGAAAGCTGGAAGTGACCAGCCGAATCCAGTGTGTTGTAAAGGCGCGCCGCCGTGAGCTTATTTGAACTATGAGCGGGCGCTGCTGCGATCCAACCGACGTCCAGCGTCAGGTCCTAGGACTACTCCGTTACATTCCGATCCCGCTACCAAATATCCTCTTGCGCGACCGAAGTGGCGCTCCTGGATGAGATTGCTCCACTTCATCGCGGCCCTCTGCACTTCAATGCCTGCGATTAGACCCAGCCGCGGGCTCGTAGGCGGTGAAGCTGCCCGCGAAGGCAGCCCCTAATGGTCGCAGGCATCAACGATTGGGCCTTCGGCAAGAACCCTGTTGGGAACGTCGTGTCAAACGATCCCGCCGCGACGAATTGCTTTTGCGCAAAAAGCCCCATGCTCTGCGGCTCCGATCGCGGCGGACACCGTGTGACGGCCGTACAGCGCTAATCGTGCGGCAAAGATCAGCCGCGTCTGCCCACGGGCATAACTGGCGGATATTGTTGGCGCCATCGCCCCGGGTGGGATCTAATCCCTGGTCAAAAAAGCGCGTCAGGTTGTCCTAGTACACAGCACAGCAAACGCTTCGTGCGGGAGCTCGGGTGTGTTGAGAGATGCAAACGCGATTCATCGCCTCCTCACCGCGCTAGTGATGCAGCGAAGCTTCGTAGAGACGTTCGTTAAAGCTGCAACGACATGACGCACCGCTTTGAAAGGCGACCAGCTAAATAACGTCACTTTGCACTCTTCAGTGGGCCCTCCTCGGGGGTGAATATCAGGCGTGCCGGATGGTGCTTTGCGCCAAACACCTGGTCATCAGTCATGGATCCAGTCTCCACGAGCTTTTCGAGAACCAGGCTTGCACGCTGTCGCGCAGTCCCAACAGCAATGTGCGAAACTTGATCGAGCGGAAAATTTACGAGGCCAGCCAGCATGGCCGCTTCGCTAAGGTCGATATCCTGAACCCGTTTTTGGAAATAGAGCCGTGCCGCATCTCTGACGCCGAATATGCCGGCTCCAATCCGCACCCGGTTTAAATAGATCTGTAGGATTTGATCCTTCGTGAGTCGAAATTCGAGCCAAATAGCGATAAGTCCCTCGTGAATCCTGTCCTCGAAAGTTCGTCCATTTGACGGGAATAGCATTCTCGCAACCTGCTGGCTAATCGGCGGGTGTACGCCGTCTGTCTCTGGCCTGGCATGGAGCGAACGGGCGATAGCGGCAAGGCCGATACCGAAATGGCTGTAGAAGCGATGATCCTGAGTTGCAAGCGTCGCCTTGATTAAGACCTCCGGAAGCTCTTTCACTGCAATCGTGTTATACGTCGTGCAAGCGCTGGTCGGATTCGTCCGGCATTCTGGCCGAAAGACTATGCGATCAAAGTCGTCGCCCCGATCCTGACTCGCGGTTTCACGAAAAGCCGGGATCGCCACGAAAAATGACAGTATCAGGCCGACGAGCCCGAATGTTAGAGCTTCCGAAAGCGGCTCGACGATTCCCCAACGTAACGATCGGCCAACAAGCCGCGCACCCCGCATCAGCTCTGTAAGCATAGCGGCAATTGGACGGATACGACTGGTTCTGCCCACTATACGGTCTTGGATCGCGGGCGTCCTGCTTCGCGGCATCATCCGACTCACCTGCTTGTTTCATTTATCTGGAGTTCGCGTCGGAAAGGCGTCCCGCTGTCGACATGGCACTCCGTTTTCCTCAGAGTTCCTTTCCAGTGACAGCGTCGTGAAGAAAGGGTTCTGGGGAGCCCCCAGCAATTCTGGAGGCGCGCCTCCCGAGGCCGTGAGGTCACCAATCCCGCAGGTGGGAGGGGACCGCGGGTCCTTAATCATCCAGCTTTCACGCGCTATTCTCGAGACCTTGAGTCTGCAACATCCGATGCTGGTTGCCAGCACGCGGGTTGCTCGAGCGAGCGTCACTAGGCGGCATCACGGCTGAAGTTATCGGTTTGGGTATATGAATGCTCGCCAATCCGGGGACTTTGAATGGCAGTCTCGCAAGAGCAACGGAGTTGGCAAGCGCCATATAAAGCCGCGCACGCTCTCGGCGCTTTCGACGACGCCAGCTGTGGACGGCGTAGCCGACGCAAGAGCCGGCGACAAAGGTCAGAGCGAAAAGCACGAATGCCATCATCGCGAAATATCCATCTCCGGCGCGCCTCACAGAGCGCAAATGTGCTGTGTAGGAATCATGGTGCAGGCAGGCAATGACTCTGCGGCGAATCGAACTGATAGTTGATACAACCTGACGCTAGGTGCGATTCAAGTCCGTTTAAGCGGTCTTGAGGGGGATCACCGATCGGGATCACGCCGGACACTCTGTCAGAAGACCAGCTCTCGATTAAGTCAGGTGCTCGGTTTTCCTAACTAGGGAGCACACGGCCTAGCGTCCTTGCATATGTCCGTTGCGCCAGAGAAGCTGCATAACTCCGGCGTCACTGCCGTAATCGCCGCTAAACTGCGGAAAGCCATGACCGCCGTCCAACTGAAAAGTTTGAGATTGCAGCCGATTGAGAGCGTTCATAGGAATCTGGAAACGAAGAGCCATCCCGCGAAGCTCCCAATAACGGAGCTTGTCAGTCCGCCATCAAGATCGGCCGGAAGTTAATCCTCCGCCGCGATTTGCGGAAGTGGACCTTCTGTTGCCGGACAAAAAGTCTGCGCCTGCTCACACAATCGGTGATTGTGGGCTAAATCCGCAGCCTGCGAATCTGCCCAGCCCTTGCTCCAGTCAGGGACCAGCGCTGGCTCACCAGAAAATGCGTAAAATTTGATGACTGACTTCAGAAGCGCTGTCGGGAATGATGTCGCTCAGCAGTCGGTCCCGCGCTTTCCATCAAGGCAGGCGATCATGCTTTGATTCGCGACAGCGTTTATGGACCTGTGAGGATCTTCGCGGATCAGGTTCTAACCGGCTACAGATTAAGCATCCGACACAACGATCGGATTTGCTCGCGTAGATCGCCAAAAAGCGCGAGCTATGTATCTGGTCTCGTGGGTCCATGACCTTTGGACTCTAGCATGCGCCCGCGCTGGCCGCTATCGCACATCACTCGGGTGCACGTGTGGTCATGAACAATACCTGGGCGACGCCGCTCCACTTTAAACCCTTTGAGCTTGACGTCGACATCTCTTTTCGCCTTTTGGGACCGGGATTGCTACGACATGGCAACCCAGAAGAACGGCTTTGCTTGATGCAGCAAGGGCGGCCTTCCGGAATGCATAAGACCAAAGGCTCCTGTACACCAGACTAACAGAATAAAAAAAACGGGGCCTAGGGCCGGGGCTTTCGATCCGCCGTTTGAACACGCGCGCGCCTCAATACTTGAGGAAAATCAGACCGCAGCTCTTATAGTCGAAGCCGTGCAGTCACAACGACATCGAAATCATTGCGGGTGCGATCGGCCCACCAAACGACTCGCTGAAGTTCTCCGCGCGGGGCTGAATGAACCGGTGCTCGTACTCTCGAAGCCAAGCGACCAGTTAGGTGCGATGCCGTACTCGATGCCTCCCCAACACGCCGCCCAAAGAACATCACTCTTCGTAACCTGCGCGCCTATTAGGGTCGATCTGATCTGATAGGTGTTGCTCGTGACTGCGGCCCCGCCTACGCAAAGTAGTACGTTGTCCAAGGCATAGCCATCTGTCCCGTCATCTGACCGAATGCATCAATCTTGATCTGGTTGATATCGGCACGCCTCCAGCTGCCGCATCATGGCAGCCGTCCGGCGTGCCGCCAAGGTCATCCCGGCAGTTCGAGCTTGAGTCGAAGCCAGCGTCCATTCCGATATAGTAGCTGCTCTATCCGTAGATCGCAGTCGTGACGGGCTGCGGAGGCTTGGTGTACAGACGCTGGAAGCCTGCGCAGGCACATCAGCGCCGAATGCGGGCGCCACCGCGTCGAGCGCTACAATGCTCACGCGAGCAACAACTTGTTCATTTCTGTCCTCATGCCTGGAGTGCCTGCCCTCCTGTATCTTAACAACGTCCGCGTGAATTGCTGTACCAGCTTCGAACCAGTTGCGCGTAAAGCAATGTTCGAACCGAACGCTGCGCAAAGTGTCGGACGTTTCAGGTCATCTCCACTGCGCCCCAATGCTTGGCCGCATGCGGGTACAGCTAGCCTTCATGCGGACGAAAAGTGGGCTGCTGATGTCAGCGGATAAAGGACAGCGCAAGCCAGATGATGCCCAGCCAGACTGCAACGCAGAAGAGCAAAGCGCTTTGCAACGTCGTCGCTCGTATCTTGTGACGCCATCGCAGGAGTTGCGATGAGCAACCGGTGAAGCGCCGACCGCGTACAACAGCTATCACTTCTTCGTAATCTGCAAACCGGAAGTAAGAGCGATGCTTGCGAATATACGCCAGCCGCTCAGTGGGTGAAAGGCACTGTGCCCAAACCTCCCATGCCTCATCATCAAAACACGCGCTATTCTCAAGGACTTCGACGAGGCGGTCGTCACGCTTCATGATGCATCCGCTGTACTGTCTATCGCGGATCGAGTTCTACGAAGGAAGCCTCACCTTCGAAACCTCTCAGGTTAGGTAGGCGAGTTCAGCGATGCGAGCCCGGCCAAAAAAGCATCCGTCACGGCCAACGCAGCGTTGCGCGCAAGATGAAAGTCGAAGTCATGCAAGGGTTCTGGGGGGCCTCTTGTCGTCCAGTGCGGAGGGCGAGCATCGAAGCGCTGTACATGCCGAAGGAGAGTGAAGGGGACTCCTTGTCGGCGCTGCCGCAATCGTGCTCGTCGCCGGATTCAGTTCAAGCGCGCGCCAAACATATCTTCTCCGCGGTTCGCGCCGGCGCTGATTGGAATCCGGTTGGGCAGTAGCTTCCGCATATGCTAAGAACACACAGATGTGCGTTGTGACGCCGGGACCGGTTGCGAATTCTCCGCCGCCGATCCGATGATCGGGGAATGGCCGACGCGCGATCTTCTGCGCAGCGTCGCGGGTCAAATCGGCGATCAATCTCACGCTCCACCGTGTTCTTGAGACTGTTTCCACGCCGCCGGGTGCCTTTACTCTATCGTGCGAATCTGCACTAAGCTGGCGATGGAGGGCGTTCGCACTCGCCTAGCCGATCGGCAGTTTCTTTATTTGAGCAAGGCCGAATGCAGCGTTAGGATCCACGGCGTGCGGGAACTCGGAGCGGCGGCGGAGCAGAAGTTCCGGAATGCAAAGAGAGCACCATAGAGCCGGGCGCGTTCACGTCGTTTTGCGAGAACGCCGGCTGCGCGCAGCGTAGCCTAATCCAAAGCCGCCGAAGAAGATGCTAGTGAGAAAAAGGAGTGCTGTTGTCATCTCGATGTGTAAACCAGAGGATGCTTTGATGTGGTGCGTCACACCCCCGCCATCGGTGGTTGACTAGTTGGCCGCCGCTAGGTGGCTTCTCCCTCGTTCCTACAACGTGACGCTACGTCCGATTCAAGTCCCACTCCACCCAGAATGCATTCTCACTCGAGGTGGCCTGCAGCAGCAGTGTGGGCGAGCCCGGCACATCCTGTCGATGCGCGGAACAGCCCACGCCGTGATCGTTGCAGGAAGCGCCGTTCGTTAGTGATGCTACGTGTGGTTGTCATGGATCTTCGACTCTACCGGCGGCATTTCCCCACCGCCCCGGGCCGCAACGGAGAAGACCTTCCGTCGGAACTGTAAACGTGGACGAGACTAGAGATCTCACTGCGCAGTCGGCGTGCTGTTACGACGCCTGGACTATTTGCGTCGCGGCAGCCGCAGGCGGTCGCATCGCAGTACAAGGGATGCTGCATTTATCCTCTGAGATCTCGGCCAAGAGGATCGTGAGTGCGGCGCGGTTCGCTGGTCAAGAACATTTTCGTTGCAGAATCGAGCGACCTGTATGCTCGGTCGCGAACCGCCTGCGACGAATCAGGAGTCGCGTCGATCGCGGCGCGCGCGTCGCTCATAATCTTATGCTTTGCGAAAACAAGCTTCGCGTCAAGCATTACATGAAGCGTCTCTCGAACATCAGGTAAGATCAAGCTGTCGCCATCGATCAATTCTCGCAGTTTCCAAAACATGCGCTCGGCTGCTACCAATGACCCGAGGACTGACATCAGTCTTGGCGACATCATGGACCATCTCCTTCTCCGCCCATATTCTCGCGACCATCCCAGCGAAATCAGATGTGCCTCCGCTTGGCACCGTCGCGCCAGCCGCCTGCTGAAACGCAGTGACTGGGATACAATTTTCCTGCTACGCCTCGCGGGCGTGTGACGCCGCCTGCTCAAGGGAGCTCGCAAACCGTGCGATTTGCGAGCAAAGGCATTTATTTTTCCCCTGCTCCCCGGGGCCGCATTGGGGCGCATGCGCGGGCTCACTACCAAGACCGACATCGAGGGTAGTTCTGATTGCCACAATGCGGCCAGCGCGCATCGGAGTTGGACTTCTCCCGCCAGGCTCTATGCTTCTCCGCTTGTTCACTGGGATCGCTCTGTTAACCGGGCGAAATTGACTGACTGAACCCGGTCACGCAAAGGTGGTTATTCGATCTCCCGCCGCTCGGCGCGCCCGCGCGCTTGTGATTGCATGAGTGCATCGAGATCGAGCCTCCCGATCTAGCGCGATGGTGTGTCGGTCGCGCGCTACCTTGAGCTCGATCGATTGTTGCCACCCCATCGGCTGCTTAAACGCACATGCCGTTTCCTTGTGCCGGATCCGTATCTCGGACTGATTCATCCGTCTCTCTTACTCTTCTCATCACTGCACGGCTATGCTGTGCAAACCGTGCATTTCACCCACCAGCGGCCACCGCGCTTCTCCGCGCGCAACTTGCCGCGGCGAATCCGAGAGAGCACAGCTTCGGGGCTTATGTGGTTCATCGCTGCGAACCGCTGAACAGTGAGGTCGTCCTTATGCAGAAATGGAGGGGTGCTAATGCCGTGCGCAGCCAGCAGAATGCGCAGCGAAGCCAACTCCGCGAGCACGATCTCAAGTTTACGCGCGATCTCCTCCGTCTGGTCGGAGCGCTGCCGGGACCTCGTCACGAGCGGCTCGCTGGGGCGATAAGCCACACCCTGGATTTGTGTCGAACGCGATCGGCGAACTGGCGCGCGAAAGCGGGATCAGCGTGAGCTAACTCAGCTGTCCAAGCGAGCCGCTGTTGGGGCAATGCCAACGTACGCAACAAGAGAGTCAAACCAGTTACTGCCGTTAAGCGTCCTGTCTGGTGATGTATTTGAAAGGATCTCATGCGCGTCAAAGACACTTGAACCGTAAGAGTGGCCTGAACGATGCATCCAGCTGCGGGACCATCGGTCTTGGTGTTGCCATTTGTTGCTAGGTCAAGAGCGAACCTATGGAATCGTAGTTGGGGTTACCATCAGTGCTGGGCCGCTATGAGCTCGGAGTGAATCGCAGTTGCTGTGTTGAGGCAGGCATCCAGTGACAGAGATCCGAAGGCGACCTGACAAAGGAGATAGTTGGCGCCTGCTTCTTCCACATGATCGAGAAGAGTTTGGCGCACCGAAGCGCGCGTGCCGACAACGCACAGTTCACTCTCAATTGCGGCATCCAATGTCCGGGGCAGGTTGGACGGAGGCGGGATGTCATTGAGGTCGTACAGGAACTTAAAGCTGTTGAGCCATGTTTCGTAGGCTGGCGCCGCGAGGGAGCGGGCGACTTCTTCAGAACTGGAAATTACGACCATGCGGAGCAATGCGAGAAATGGTGCTGCGCCGCTGGCAACACCCTTCGCCTCTCCATTAGCGCGATAGACATCGGTTATCTTGCGAACGGCAGAAGAGGGGCCCATGCATGCGAGATTGGCGCCAATTGCCGCAGCCCAGCGGGCTGAATCTGGCCGATTTGTTGCAATCCACGTCGGGGGACAAGGATGCTGGTGAGGTGAAAGCGTCAAAGGGACGTCGCTCAGCGTAAAATGCTGCCCTTCGTATGTGAGCGGGCCGCCATTCATTGCCCCAACGAAGATTTGAGAAGCTTCCTCGTAACGGCTCGAGGCGACATCGGCTCCAACGCCAAAATAGCTCAGTTCGATCGGCAGAGAGCCGCGACCAAGGCCGACCTCAACCCTGCCGCCGCTCAGGTGATCCAACATGCAGATCTCCTCGAATGCACGCAGCGGGTGATAGAGGTTGAGCAGCATGACCAAAGGACCGACGCGAAGTCGCCGTGTGCGCTGTATGACGCTTGACAGAAACAAATTCGGCGACGGACCCAGTCCATGCGGAGTGCAATGATGCTCCGCCAGATGATAGGCATAGAAACCGAGCCGGTCGTAGGCCTCCGCTAGGGAAAGGCGGTCAGCGTATTGCCGGGTGATATCGCGGCCGTCCTCGTCAAGATGATCAAAGATGCCGCAGGTCAGGTTTGAGGGAACAACGTTTCTCACTCAGTTATCTCCTATATAGACAGGACCGGAGTCCGCCGGGTTCGGGAGTGCAAGAGGCGCTCGATGGCAATGCGCTGTATTATTGCGAAGCCGTTCACAAGGGTCGTAATGCGGCGACTGGAGAAAAACGGACTCAGGGCTGCGTCGCGAAGCTGCATCATGTGTGGGTCCGGATCGATTGCGACCGAGATCTTTGACACGAATGGAACGGACCACTAGCCACGACATCCCACTTTCCTAAGAATGCTGCCGACGGCTGCAAGAAACGCATCCATCTGGCGCTTTGTACCGATGCTAACCCGAATGCACTCTTCCAGGCCGGCATCCGGAAAGAAGGCAACAAGGACTCTCTGGTCTTGCAACGCCGCCTGCCACCATCGGCCACCCTGGCCTACCGGCACACGGGCGAGGAGGAAGTTCGCGTGGGAAGGCGTTACAGAGAACCCAAATTCAGTGAGGGCGGCGGTTACGCGCTGGCGCTCAAGCCTGACGTGGCGATGGTTCTCCTCATAGGCGTCGCGATGCGCAAGGACGCTCATCCCCACGGCGTGAGCGACCACATTCATATTGAAGACATTCTGGATGTTGCGAAGCCTCCCGATCAGCTCGGGATGGCCGAAACCGAATCCGACGCGGATGCCAGCGGCGGAATAACTCTTGGAAAATGTGCGCAGGACCACAAGATTCGAATGTTGCTCAACGAGGCGTAGGCCGTCCTCAGGTGCGAAATCGACGTAAGCTTCGTCCAGTACGATCAATCGGTCAGATCGTGTAACGAGGCGTTCGATCTCGGCGAGCGGAACAAAGGTCCCGGTCGGATTGTTCGGATTGGCCAGCAGAATGAACTTGGCATGTTTAGCCGAACCGAAAAGCAGCTCGTCCATCGGCAAGCAGTCCGGTTCAGACCAGGGAATTTCAATGAAGCGGGCCCCTTGCAACATGGCAAGCTTGCGATTGAAGGAAAAACCCGGCGACATCATTGCGAGCTCGTCGCCCGGGGCAAGAAAGGCTCTGTAAATGAGGCTGAGCAGTTCAGACGATCCATTGCCAGCCATCACGCGATCAGTTGCAATGCCATAGGCAGCTGCGGCCGCTTGCCTCAAGCTGACATTGTCGTCTTCTGGATAGCGGTATTGCAGCTCGAGAGCTGCAATTGCGCTTCGCATCACGACGCCTGGCAAAGGAAAGGGGTTCTCGTTCGTGTTTAGTTTCACGCAATTGTTGTCGGTGGTGGGCCGCCCGGACGGTAGAGCATTCAATTCCCGAGCCACCGGTGAGAGCGCGGAAAGCATAGTCTGCAACTTTGCATCCAAAGCGGTGTCTCCCCTTTTTGTCCACGAGAGTAGTTGAGGGCGTTCGGCGAGCCTACGTGGGTGCGGGCGCTTTGTTCGGACCCGAGAAGCGCGAGGCCCGCGTGAATGTGAGTGTTGGGAGGCGGACTTGGCTCTAAGGGCCGTACCGGATCAGACTCCGTCTCAAGGTCCGAAAGCGATCAGCACGGATCAGGCGTCGCACGGCGTTTTCCGAGCCAATACCTGCTTCCAGGAAAGGGATGGAAGGCCACGTCCCTCGACCGAACAGTGCAGCTAACGATTGGCTCGAACTCGCGCAATCCGCAGACGGACTGCGCGTGACTGACATCGTTTCACGACGTACGTTCGTTCTAAAGAGGTCCTGACAGCTCACTCCCGAGAGCGAGGCGGGCATCAATTTCACTGGCTGGAAGAAGACACCGGTCTTCGTCGGCCTTACGAATGTGGATGTGATGCTCACTGCAGTGGCACCAGACGAATGGGAACGTACTCTTCGGGCGGCCCTGCGAGCGCGCACGATAGCTGTGATAGCATTGCTGCGAGGGTGAGAAATGCTGCGACTGCGGCGATTGCGAGGCACGTGAGGAGCGCGTAATCGATATATCGAGGATGGTTCATCATTCGAACGCTTCGTACGGTGTTGGCACGGGCGGTCAGTTCTGCTCGACCGCTTCGACGGTATTGTCGCGCCAGCGGTAAACGATGAAGCCAGGAGCGGCATTGTCTCCCTTGGAGTCGAATCTAACAGTGCCAATAGCCGTGTCGATTGACTCGGAGCGGAGGGCCGCAGCGACCCGCATAGCATCGAAGGTGCCGGCCCGTTTGACGGAGTCGGCCCATGCTTGAACCGCGGCATAAGCGTAGAGCGTGTAACCTGCGGCGGTTAGGCTCGAACCCTTGAGCTTGGCGACAGCAGCTGCGCCTGCAGCATTCTTCGTCGGGTCCGGCATAAAGGTAAAGAGCGTGCCGTTAGCGGCCTCGCCGGCAATGGCCCAAAAGTCGGTTGTCATCAGCGGATCGTTGGCGATCACGGTCAGACGTGCGCCCGCCTCCGCGGCTTGACGCACGATCAGGCCGATCTCGTTGTAATAGCCGCCGATATAGACGAGCTGGATTCCCTCTCGCTTCAGTCGCGAAACGAGAGCGGTATAATCCTTCTCGCCTGCAACGTAGCTTTGTCGAACAGGATGCTCGCCGGCTGCACGAAGGCGCGATTCAACGATATCGGCGATACCCCTGCCTGCTGTGCTCTTGTCGTCGAGGACTGCGAGCTTTGCACCTTGGTGATGCCGCGCGATGTATTCGGCGGCAACTCTGCCTTGCTGGTCATCGCGGCCGCAAATCCGAAACAGGGTCGTTAGGCCACGCTCTGTCAGACGGGGATTGGTGGACCCAGGTGAAATCTGAATTACCTCGGCTTCGGCGTATATGTCTGAAGCCGGAATCGACGAAGATGAACAGAAGTGACCAACGACGAGCATGATTCCGTCAGTTGTCAGGCGATTGGCAACAGCGACAGCCTGCTTGGGATCGCATGCGTCGTCGGCGATTCTCAATATGAGCCTTGTGTCAGGCAGCAGACCCGAAGCATTTATCGAATCCACAGCTGCGGCCGCTCCATCGCGTATCTGCGCGCCGAGCGCCGCAGTGCTTCCCGTCATCGGACCCGCTATGGCAATGTAAACATCTTTTGCCCTGGCGCTCGAGCTCAGGGCCACGGAAAGGAGCGCGGCAGCTGCAAGCCTGTGAATGCGAAGGATCGTCATATATGACTCCCGTTGTCTCGCGAGACGACTTGGTCTGCTTCGCCATTCTGGTATGACGCGGCGGCCAACAATCTGGCGCAATGATGTTTGGATCGAACTCAGGTTGCGTACGAATAGGCTCAGGTTGTTGTCAGGTTAGGCCATAAGCTTCGGGCGGGCACGGACGAGCAGACGTTCCGACATTGGTCAGGAGAAGCGGTCGTCTAGGGGCTGACAGGACCAATATCGAACATTCTGCTGATACCCGGTAGATTCGCCAGTCTCCCGTGCTCGACAGGCGTGTGCCGAGGAGGCGCTTGGAAGGCGCGTACGACCATCCATCGACTTGTTCTCGTCGAGAACTCTCACCGAGAACTTCCGAAACTAATGCCGATCATTGGAGTCTCCCTCGGTTTAACCGGCGCTCTGTCTGTCGCCCCGTCGCTGCGTCGATGCTTTAGAAGGTACAATGTGACGCTACGTACGAATCAAGTACTTCGAAGCGTGCTCGTTGGGGTTGATTGCCAAAGATCGACAGAGCGAAAGACCCAACCGACAACGCAGAGTCCGAGGCGACTGCTAGGGACAAACCATCCGCGGTCAGACAGGATCACCATCACCTCATCCGGTTTAGAGACATTTCAGTAATAGGGCGTCGCAACGGGTGCGCTCAACTCTTTCCCAGCTGGTCCTCCAGCGCGGCGAGGGCGAGATCGAGGTATCGCATGAGGCTCGCATCCCAGCCGGCGAGATTGTGTGGTTCGGTCAATCGCGTTAGCACCTTAAGTATCATCGAGACAGTCGAATCAACTCCTGCGATCTCAGTCAGCAGCGAACGGGCCTGACGCGCGATTGCATTTGCCCGCTCGCAGCACGGAGGCTCACGCTGGTCCATGCAGCTTCGCAGCTCGTCCCGGATCTTTCGCCACCGATCTTCGCGGCTAGCGTTAGAGGCGCACGTGCAGATGGCAGAGGGGGTACGCTCCTCAATCCGCGACATGGCATCTAGCGTCGCCGGCAGCTCGTCGACACTGACTTCTGTCTCACCTTGCGTCGTCATAGTGCGCAATCGATCCCGTAATAATGTCGCGCGCGCGACTTGAAGCTCAATCCGCTCCAGATGGTTTCGCAACAGGTCCGTGAGAGATGTCCGCCCCTCGATCGCCTTGCGGATCTCAGGAAGCGAGAAGCCGAGCTCACGTAGAGCGCGAATCTGGGAGACGCGTTGTAGGCTTTCCCGATCGTACATGCGGTGACCGCCACAGGTACGTTCCGACACCGTCAATAACCCGGTATGTTCGTAATGATGCAGAGTGCGTACGGTTACACCGGTCGCCTCTGCAAGTTCTCCAATGCGCCATCGGCGCCGTCGTGGTATGGCGTTTGTCATGATCCTCAATTTGCAAGCCTACAACCTGACGTCACGTGAGAATCAAGTTATTTCAATGATCTAGATGATGCGTCTCTTGCTGCAGGCCCCAGAAGGTTAGAGTGCATGCCGGTGCTCAAGCGGCCGAGACAAGTGCAAGCATCAAGTGCGCGAGCGACGCCAATTCGTCCCTCGCCGCGCGTTGCATCACCAGTCTGGCGATCGCCACGCGATTCTCGCTGGTTCGCATGCATGACGGTAAAGACGCGATCGCTTGATCGAACAGCCTTCCCAAGCTCGCGAGATCATCCGGATCGTAGACTCCGCTCGGCGTTTCCAACAGAAACCTCCTTTGGTGATTGCACTCGCGCCGCACGTGACGAAGCCGTTTGGCTGTGGTGGGGCAAAAAGGAGACGGAGCGGCGACGTGCGTGAAAGAATGTGACAGGTGCGTCCACGTGATGCCGTTGTGCAACATGGCGTTTGCTTCCTCTGCCCGACAGTGCGCTAACCCAAAGTGTGCAATGTCTCCTGATCCTGCAGCAGCGGTGGCTATTCTGCGGCCTGATCATCAGGAAAGCGAAAGCATGTGCGTGACAGCCCGCTGAGACACTGCCTCCCGAAACGGCGAACCCAGACACAGCACTGATCTCATCGGATGGCTCTCTTTCAGTCGCAATCCTTGCCGTGACGTCTATCACCTCGGCGCGCGGTGCGGTTGATTGGGTTGATCATCGCGGATCAGTCGTGGCGCGGTGGCGGGCTTGGCGCCTAACAGCTTTTTCGATCGTCCGCTAGTCCTGTTGTGGCACTGTGGGCTCAAAGGCGTTGCTCGCGTGATCGCTGCCCAGGTTTTGAGTGCCGGAAGAATGACGGCTGCTCTTCAACGGCGCAGGTCCGCCGCCGTGAACGTCGGGAGTATGACGGAAGGCGAGCTCAAGCCATTCCTGAAGGCATCATCTCAACGCAGGTGCACCTCAAGCGTCTGGCAAAACGTTGCTCGCAATTAAGGACCGGGTCTCGAACGATCGTGCCATATCCGTTGCATGTGGCGGCACTCAAACGCGTCTAGGGGCGCCCCAGGCGCCACGCGCTCGCGCAAACACCTGACATAACTCGTGCAGCAATAACTTGCATGTTTAGGCGTGCGCCGGATCAGTGTCGCGGAGCGCGTACATCGGACAGCGTCGGGAGATGCAATGCACTCGAAGTGCAAAGATCCGTAGCGGCTTTGCCTCTGTACAATCACTTGGCGAACCGCTGGCCGCCTCGCTATACGGGTCCGCAATAGCAAGAGACGATGCTACAGTGTGGTTGAGAGTTTGATGCACGTCTTAAGGCCATGCTCAAGTCGAAGCTACTCCAAAATCTGGGGGGCCACTGTCTGGCGGAGTCGCAGCAAATATCCCATCGAACACAAGGCTCAAGCGCGATCTGTCGCGGTATTGGCTTGCTCGTGCGACCGCTCACACCTCAATTCCAGCCTCTAACAGTATCGCTTTGGCATGCGCGCTGGACATAGATGCTTCGGGTAAGATAGGCAAATTATCTTGCCGCAGCAAAGGAGCCCTTCGGGGTCAGCGGTGCGAGGCAGCAGCTCGAGATGGACGGCGGTGGCGCGGTGTGAGTCATGCCGCGATCTTTCGAAAAACGCGATTGTCGCGACATCGGAAAGAAGGACCCGGCACCGATCATCCGATTTGGCTGGGGATGTCGGCCGAAATGATCGAAAGCTGGAGGAGGAGCAGGCTTGGCGAGTGGGAGCGGCGACCGCTTACGCGGCCGCACCTTGGCATAGTTGCGGTCCTCTCATCATGAACACTCCTCACCGCAACACGCGCGCCGCCGGAAAAGTGCCGCCAGCTGATGTCACTTGATCCGGGTTGATCCTGCGGTCTGCAAGCTTGCAGTTGCACTCGATCACGCGGCATCGCGCGCATCGAGAGGAAGATAAGCGCCGTCGAGAGAGGAATTGTTCCGAATTTCCATTGTGACATTGTGCAAAGACACGCAGTCTTCCCCGCCCATCCGGGTTTGCGCGAGCTGGCGGTTGGCTTTGGGGTGCGCGATCGTGGGCGGCGTTTGCGTTCAGCTTTCCTGTTGATTCGACCCGTACGAGCAGGAAGCGCCTCTGCCGGTCATCAGCCATTTGTATCTAGTGGCGCGCTTCGGGACTAACTCCATCGCTGTTGAAGGCAATGAGATCCACCAGTTCAGGCAAACAGCGATGCGGGTTCGCTACCAGGTGAAGCCTGCAACTTCGATCGCAGGTGCTGGCCTCGAACCTGACGCGGCGTGCGATTCAAGCGAGTTTGGTGCTGAGGCCGAACATTGTTCGCCGGACAGGCCACATAATTTTTGCGTACTCTGAAGCTGGTGCATGCACCTGTGATGCGGTCCCGTCCGAATCAGCGGAAAGTCCTTAGCCGCCAAGCGAGCTGTGTGATGCGCAGCATCGTCACGGCACCGCGAGTCAATCGGCTGCGACCCGACCAAACTACGCTTAAGCGCGCGTTTTTTCACTATGCCAAACGTCAATCAGAGGACCGGGGGTTTCGGGCCTGCCGTAAGTCCGGTTAGCGGGAGCAGGCCGCAACCGGCCCGAACAGTTCTAGGACGGGCCGTGACATTGGCTGATCTCGGACGGAGAGACCATCGTGGATGCCTGCTGCAAGAATATGTTGCGCAACCACATGCTTGCAGGATCAGTATTATGAATGGCGGGCCATTGGACGGCCTCTGTGAATGTGAGAAGTCGCAGGGGAGGTTCGAGAACCCGCAGCGGCATCGTCTGTGCGAAATGGCTGACCAATCTTGAGGGCATGCTCGCTATACGGTTGGTGCCCAATAACATAGGCGGAATCATGCCAAAACCCTGCACCGCGACCTCGGTGCGTATCTTGAAACCATGCTCGAGCAAGAGCCATTCGTGGAAGGAGGGCCTCAGGGAGCGCCCGAACTGGGCTTCCACGTGCCCGATCGAGATGTATTTCTCGAACGTGAGACGCGAAGCGAGCTGCTTGTTCATGGGACAGCCCACGCAGACGAAAGTGTCCTCGAACAGAGCCGCCTTCGGATGCGCGCTCGACATGAACATCTGCGGATACATGAGAAAATCGACTTCACCGCGCCGGAGAAGCTCATCAGGTTCCTCTGCGGGCGGCAGCAACTCGAAACTGATTGTTGGTGCTTCCCGCGCGACGCGGTCCACGACCCCTCGAAGAAACACGACAGTCATGAAGTCGGACAGGATGATCCTAAATCGCCGATTCGATTGAGACGGATCGAATCCGTCTGGAGAAATAATGGAGTGCTGAATGTGAGCGAGAGCCTCGCGAATCGGGGCTGCGAGCGCTTCAGCCCGCGGCGTTGGGACAAGCTTCCGTCCTTTCATGGTGAATAGCTCATCGCGAAAGTAAGTGCGAAGCCGCGCGACGGCGGCACTCATGGCAGGTTGACTGAGGTTGATGCTTCTTGCCGCCGTAGTGAGGTTGCCTTGCGTCACCAGGGCGTCGAACGCGACGAGGAGATTCAGATCAAGGCCCTTGAAACGCATAATCCGGAGCGATCCACGCTGTGAATGTGTTCTATCGATATAATCGATTTTACCATTTGTACCGAATGAGGATAGCAAACGCTAGTTTAGCGAGATGTCAGATCCATCAGAATGGTTACAAACCGTTGCGCGTCTCAGCCCAGCGCTAGGTATCAATCAAGACGTCTCGATCGAGCGGTCGCAGTTTCGCGCGTGTTGCGCAAGCCATATCGCCGTGAGCTAGAGCGATCGGAATCCGCAAAGTTGCGTGGGCGTATACGACGAGCAAACCATCGTATGGCTTCGCCAACCCATTCTATATCCACCGTGTACCGCCGTAGAATTGAGCGAACCCTCAACCAGGCCGTAGATTGCCGTCCGGTCGCACCCCTCCGGTTGCGGGTGCCAAATGTGCCTTGGTCGCATCCGATTGGATTGCGTCCTTGCGACGGTGAAATCGTGCGGAACATGCAAGCGAAGGCGTCCTTGGCGAATCTGATGAAAGTTGCGCACACGCGCGGTGTGGTCGCGATTGTGAATGCAGACCAGTCAGTGCGTGAAGATCTGACGGATATGGTGTTTTCCGCGGGTTACGTGCCTGAACCATTCGAGAGCGCAGAGGGGTTCTCGAAATCAGACCGCCGTTCGATCACGTCGTGCTTGATCGCGGACATGCACTTGAGCGCGATGAGTGGCCTCGAGCTCTTCGATCATCTGGTTGCATCCGGAGGCGCGATTCCTACCGTTCTGCTCACAGGCCACTCCGAACACGATGTGAGGCGAGGCCCTGGACTCCAGTTCATGAGCAAGCCTTTCGAAGGTAGCGAACTTCTGGCCTGCGTCAGGAGCCAGATAGCGAACAGGAATGACGCCCTATGAACATGATCGCGCCCGAATCCACACGAGGTGTTTCGGCGCGCCCTCCAGTCCGTTGGAGGTTGTGCTGGGAGAATGACCTTGAACTTGCTGACCATATTGAATTATCCGACTTCTTCCGGAAGACCTATGGTCCGACGGGGGAATTCAATGCAAAGCCCTTTGAAGGTCATCGAAGCTGGGCCGGCGCAAGGCCTGAAATTCGGGCAATCGGCTACGATGATCGTGGCGTTGCGATTCACATCGCGGCACTGCGCCGCTTCATAAAAATTGGTCAGACCGATCTGCTCGTGGCTGAACTCGGATTGTACGGGGTTCGCCCGGATCTGGAGGGGCTTGGAATAACCCACTCGATCCGAGCGATGTATCCCGTATTGCGAGATCTTGGCGTGCCGTTCGGCTTTGGCACGGTCCGAGCTGCCCTGCAGAAACATATTACCAGGCTGCTCGGGCGACAGGGATTGGCGACTGTTCTGCCAGGGCTCCGCGTCCGGTCCGCTCGTCCGGACATCTACCTCACTGTGCCTCCGACGCGTGTGGAGGACGTGGTCGGCCTCGTTCTGCCGATTGCGAGACCCATGAGCGAATGGCCGGCGGGTGACACGATCGAACGGAACGGGCCAGAACTGTGAGGTCCACAAACGACGCGACTGAAACGCGGAGCGACTACGCCGATGCCGGCGGAGAGCCTTGCGTCTATCTGAGCTTTGATGATGGTCCCAACCCGCTTTGCACGCCGGCTATCCTGGATGTTCTGGCGCAGCATCGGACGCCCGCCACCTTCTGCGTGATCGGTGCATACG
The DNA here is from genome assembly GCF_055807635.1 of Bradyrhizobium sp. Kon56. Taxonomy (NCBI): domain Bacteria; kingdom Pseudomonadati; phylum Pseudomonadota; class Alphaproteobacteria; order Hyphomicrobiales; family Nitrobacteraceae; genus Bradyrhizobium; species Bradyrhizobium sp. Kon56. The sequence continues at coordinate 31,328 of NZ_JBVVOU010000032.1, forward strand.
CGGCGGCCCAGCCGCAGCTGATCCAGCGCATCATTGCAGAAGGGCACGAGGTCGCAAACCACACAATGACGCACCCGGACTTGGCCAAATGCATAGCGGATGAGGTGGAATACGAGATCCTCACGACGAATAAGGTCATTGGAATGGCCTGCCCCGGGGCCTCTGTGCGGCACATGCGTGCGCCGTACGGGATCTGGAGCAAGGAGGCCTTCGCCGTGTCGGCGAAGGCCGAACTGGCAGCCCTGCACTGGTCAGTCGACCCGCAAGACTGGTCGCGTCCCGGCGTCGAGGCGATTGTTGCCGCGGTGCTGGCCTCGGTCCGGCCGGGCGCAATCGTGCTCCTGCACGACGGATGCCCTCCCGACGAGTTGGGACGCTGCCCTCATGCTGGTCGGCGCGACCAGACCGTGACGGCGCTCGCCCAACTCATTCCAGCACTGCATGACCGTGGATTTGCAATCCGGTCGCTTCCTCAACCTCACTGAATAGATCGATTCCCATGAGCCTGCTTGCCACCATCAGCACCGCTGCTGTTGCCTCCTACGCGTTGCTCTCCAGCGTCCACAAGAGCGCGCAGGCGCTTTATGCGCTGCGAAGCGACGCTCCACTGCCGCCGTACGACCCGGTCGACGCCGATGCTCTGCCCAGCGTCGATGTCATCGTGCCCTGCTTCAACGAGGACCCGCGCACGCTGGCGGCCTGCCTGAAGTCTATCGCAAGTCAGGACTACCCAGGGCGATTGCAGGTCTACGTGGTCGACGACGGCTCGGCAAATGTCGGCGCAGTGGCCGCGGTCCACGCGAGCTACGCGTATGACCCGAGATTCACCGTCATTCTGCTGCCAAGCAATGTTGGAAAACGCAAGGCGCAGATCGCAGCGATTCGCCGCTCATTCGGCGATCTCGTGCTCAACGTCGACTCCGACACGGAAATCGACAGCGACGTGGTCAGCAAGCTCGTGCGCAAGATGCAGAATCCAGCCGTCGGCGCGGCCATGGGCCAATTGAAGGCCAGCAACCGAAACGACAGCTGGCTGACCCGATTGATCGACATGGAGTACTGGTTGGCTTGCAACGAGGAGCGCGCGGCGCAGACGCGGTTTGGTGCCGTCATGTGCTGCTGTGGGCCGTGCGCCATGTACCGGCGCTCCGCGCTGCTGTTGCTGCTCGAGCAATACGAGACGCAGTTCTTCCGGGGAAAACCCAGCGACTTCGGTGAGGACCGTCATCTGACCATCCTCATGCTCAAGGCAGGGTTCCGAACGGAGTACGTTCCGGACGCCATCGCCGCCACGGTGGTCCCGGACACGCTCTTGCCGTATCTGCGCCAACAGCTCCGCTGGGCGCGCAGCACCTACCGCGACACCCTGCTCGGTTTGCACCTGCTGCCCGGCCTCGACCGGTACCTCACGCTGGACGTGGTTGGACAGAACCTCGGCCCGCTGCTGCTCGCCATCTCATCGATTGCCGCGCTCGCTCAGCTCGCGCTCACGGGCACCGTGCCCTGGTGGACCGGTCTGACCATCGTCGCGATGACCCTGATTCGATGCAGCGTGGCAGCCCTGCGCGCCGGCGAGCTTCGATTTATCGGCTTCTCGCTGCACACCCCGATCAACATCTTCCTCCTGCTCCCGATGAAAGCCTATGCGCTCTGTACCTTGAGCAACAGCGATTGGCTCTCGCGCAAAATAGCGAAATCACCAGACGTTGATGAATCGAAGGGCTCGACCGAAGACGCGACAACTGGACCAAGCCTTAACCCCGGATCGGAAATGCCTGGCGCAATTCGCAGGGCAGGTCTTTCGCGCGCTCCATCGCAGCTGATCGCGCCGGATGGCATTGCGGCCGAGACTGAGTGAGCAGCTTTGTAGGAGATTAGGTCGTGAACGTGCACCAGACATATCAATCGTTGGAACGGGAGCTGTCTAATGAGGATCCGTGGCGGCTCGACGACAATCCGTTCGAACGTGAGCGTCACACCCAATTGCTCCGGCTGTCGCTGTCGAACAGCGCCGTCTCAAATGGCCTCGAAATCGGGTGCGCGGCCGGTGCGTTTACAGAGAAGCTTGCTCCTCACTGCAAACGGCTCACGGTCATCGATGTTATGCCGCGAGCGATCGGTCGAGCGGTCCAGCGGACCAAGAGGTGGTCGCATATCAGCTGGGCGGCGACTGACATTCTGCAGTTCTCGGCCGCAGAGCTGTTCGATCTGATCGTGGTCGCCGAAGTTCTCTATTATCTCGAAGACATGACACAAATGCGTACTGCAGTCGACAACATGGTCAAGATGCTTGCTCCGGGTGGGCATCTGGTCTTCGGATCTGCACGTGATGCGACCTGCAAGCGATGGGGGCATGTCGCAGGCGCCGAGACGGTCATCACGATTTTGACTGAAGCCCTCATTGAGGTCGAACGCGTGCAGTGCCAGGGGCAGTCGGCTGACGAAGACTGCCTTTTGGTCCGCTTTCGGAATCCGGAGCCATCTTTGATCCCACCCAACGGCCGAGGCTGAGAGGAGCCACTATGCGTATCTGCGGTATCAAGTTGACGCATGACGGGGCAGTCGCTCTGATTGAGGACGGGCGAGTGGTATTCTGCGTCGAGCAGGAGAAGCTGAACAATAATCCGCGTTATCAAACCATCGACAACCTGGATTCCGTTGTTAGCGCCTTGGCGGAGCACGGGCTCGATCCGAGCGATGTCGATCAGTTCGTCATTGATGGCTGGGATGGAGAGCTCGAATCCCAGTTTGAAGTCCTTAGTGGGACGACGACCGTCAAGCTCAAGGGCGCGCCGTATGTCGAACGCCAAGGCCATAGCCCCCTCGCGTCCCGCGATCGCATCGGCCTTATGCTTGATGGGAAACTATATCCGTATCAAAGCTATCCCCATGTCACCGGGCACGTAGCATCCGCATACTGCACCAGCTCGTTTGCCAAATCCGCACAATCTGCTTTCTGCTTGGTGTGGGACGGCTGCATGTTTCCGCGCCTCTACTATGTCGAGCCGCACGGGATTCGGTTCATCGAGTGCCTGTTTCCGATGATAGGCCACGCCTATGCGACGGCAGGACATCACTTTGGACCTTACAGGCGGGCAGACCGGACCAGCTGGGATCTCGGCATAGCCGGCAAGCTGATGGCCTATATCGCTCTCGGAGCTCCCGACGAGGAGATTATTAAGACGTTTCAGGAGCTTTATCAGGCGCACTTTGCCACGGATGCTGAGGGCGCTTCTCATAAGCTTGCACAGATCAACAGCTCACTATCACCACTTGAAGCTCTGCACGACTTCTTCGATGCGTGCGCACTGCGATTGAAGGCCAAGCAAGCCGAAGACATCCTTGCGTCATTTCACGTCTTTCTAGAGCGCCTGCTGGTTCGCACAATTGCTGATGTTGTGCAGCGACATTCGGATCTTGCGGGAGTGCGTAACCTCTGCATAGCCGGCGGCTGTGGCCTGAATATCAAGTGGAATAGTGCATTTCGTGCGACCGGCCTGTTCGACGACGTGTGGGTGCCGCCCTTTCCGAACGACAGTGGCTCAGCGATCGGTGCTGCTTGCTGTGCACTGGCGGCACAGCAAGGCTTTAGAGCTCTGGAATGGACGGTCTACAGTGGACCGGCCGTTCGTCCCAACGAAGTCCCGCCCGGATGGGACGGCGCGCCCTGCACTATGGGCGAACTTGCGGCAATCCTCGCGAGTGACAAGCCCGTGATCTTCCTTGCCGGGCGTGCCGAGCTCGGACCACGTGCGTTGGGTGGCAGAAGCATTCTCGCGGCTGCGAGCTGGGAGGGAATGAAAGACCATCTCAACGACGTCAAGCTTCGAGAGCATTTCAGGCCGGTAGCGCCGATATGCCTGGAGGATCGTGCGGCGGAGATTTTTAGCCCTGGAGTACCCGATCCGTACATGCTGTTCGATCACCAGACGCGACCGGAATGGCGGGACAAAATTCCCGCGGTCGTGCATCTCGATGGATCTGCTCGCCTACAGACGGTTTCCAGAACATCTCAGCATAAAGTGGTCGAGCTTCTCATCGAGTACGAGAAGCTCACAACCATCCCGCTGCTTTGCAATACCAGCGCCAATCTGCACGGACGCGGATTTTTCCCGGATGCTGCCGCCGCGTGCCAGTGGGGACGCGTCGATCACGTATGGTGTGACGGCCTGCTTTGGACAAAGAAGCACGTGACCCAGGACGCGGTGCGAACAACGTCCGTCGCGATCGCGTAAGCAAATGTCAACCCCGGCAATCGACCTTTTCGAGGTGAGCAAGTCCTACAAGGACCGGACCGTCGTGGACGCTCTTTCGTTTACGGTCTCGCCCGGAGAGTGCTTCGGTCTGCTGGGACCAAACGGCGCGGGTAAAAGTACGCTTGCGCGATTGATCCTGGGTGTTGCATCGCCCGACGCAGGTAAGATCCACGTGCTTGGCGAGCCGGTGCCGGCACGTGCGCCGTTGGCGCGTCGGGGCATCGGGGTTGTCCCCCAGTTCGACAACCTTGATCTTCAGCTCACGGTGCGCGAAAACTTGCTCGTTTTCGGTCGCTACTTCGCCATGAGCGCGACCGAGGTCAAAGCGGTCACGCCGTCACTGCTCGAATTCGCCCGCCTGGAGAACAAGGCGGACGCCCGCGTCGCGGAACTGTCCGGCGGCATGAAGCGGCGCCTGACGCTGGCACGGGCCCTCATTAACGACCCGCAGCTCTTGGTGCTTGACGAGCCGACGACTGGGCTCGATCCGCACGGCCGTCATCTCATCTGGGAACGCTTGCGCTGGCTATTAGCGCGCGGCAAAACAATTCTTCTCACCACTCATTTCATGGAAGAGGCGGAGCGATTGTGCGATCGCCTGTGCGTGCTTGAGCACGGCCGCAAAATCGCGGAAGGGCAGCCTCATGTCCTGATCGAGCAGCAGATCGGCTGCCAGGTGATCGAAATCTACGGTGGTAATCCCCATGAGCTGCTGCCGCTGGTCAGAACCACAGTGCAGCACGCCGAGGTGAGCGGGGAGACACTGTTCTGCTATGTCACTGATCCCGAGCAGGTGCGTCGCCGACTTGCCAGCCGTACGGATCTCCGCCTTCTGCAGCGTCCTCCAAATCTGGAGGATGTCTTCTTGCGGCTAACCGGGCGAGAGATGAAGGACTGAACGATGTGGCAACGTTTTGCGCCCGCGCTTCCTGCTAATCCATGGAACTGGATCGCGGTATGGCGCCGCAACTTTCTGGTCTGGCGGAAAGTCGCTCTGGCATCGATTCTTGGGAATCTGGCCGAGCCGATGAGCTCTCTGTTCGGTCTTGGTTTTGGCCTTGGAATGATCGTAGGTGGCGTTGAGGGGACTTCATACATCTCGTTTCTGGCAGCTGGGATGGTCGCCACAAGCGCAATGGTCTCCTCAACCTTTGAAACCATCTATGGGGCTTACGCTCGCATGCAGACAGGTTGCACGTGGGAGGCGGTGCTCTGTACGCCTCTTACGCTCGGCGACATTGTTCTAGGTGAAGTGGCATGGGCAGCGAGCAAGGCCTTGCTCGCCGGGACGGCGATCACGATTGTTGCGGTCGCGCTGGGGTATGCAGAGTGGTCGTCCATTCCCTATGCGTTACCAGCCATCGCCCTCACTGGCGTTGCTTTCGCGAGCCTCGCAATGATCGTTTCAGCTCTTGCACCGAGCCACGACTATTTCATCTTCTACCAATCACTTATCCTCACCCCCATGATGTATCTGAGTGGCGCGATCTTCCCAATCAGCCAGTTACCGGGTTCATTTCAACGCATAGCGGCCTTGTTGCCCCTGACACATTCGGTCGATCTCATTCGTCCAGCAATGCTCGGTCGGCCGGTCGACAGCGTCGGTTTGCATGTGGGCGCACTTTGCATCTGCGCGGCGTTGCCCTTCATCGTCTCGGCCGCGCTGCTTCGGCAACGCCTGATGCGGTAAGAGGAATAAGACCTAAAGCGAAGCGTCGCGTGTGCGAGATCAGACACCGGACGTAACGAATGTTCGATTCGCGGCCGACGCTTATATGAGCCTCGTTTCGTTGGCGATGACTGCGGCCCCGCGGCGACGTGCGGCCTACTCGCCAAGCGAGCGATACGAAATAGGTCAACAGACCTCTCAGAATGAACGGAGAACAACATGCTGTGTCTAGGATTGAGTGGCGGGCTTGACAGGGTCTATGAAAACCCCCTGCAACTACCGAACACGTTTCTGCACGACGGCGCCGCGGTGCTCGTCAAGGATGGTCGCGTGATCGCTGCCGTCGAAGAGGAGCGTCTCAACCGAATCAAACATTCAAACAAGCTTCCGAGTAGTGCGATAGAATACTGTCTAGCAGCCGCAGGCGTGGAGCTTCGCGACGTCGATCGTATTGCGTTCTACGCGACTGAAGCCTACTGCAATTCGATGCTCGAACGGTTGTTCATCTCACAGCCTGAGATCTCAATTCCGCTAGATGCGAATCTCCTGTTGCGGCACCTTCTCGCGGCAGAGTTCAGTACCCAAGTTGACCCTTCGCGGGTGTCATTCGTAGGCCATCATCAGGCCCATGCCGTAAGCGCTTTGGCAATGTCCGGCTTTGAAGAGAGTCTGGTTCTCGCGATCGACGGCTGTGGCGACTTCCTCTCGGGTCTGTTGGCGGTGGGGTCGGGCACCGAAATGACCGAGCTCATGACGTTTCCAGAGACCAACTCTCTCGGACTGTTCTATCTGGAAACGATCCGATACCTCGGCTACGGCCTGTTCGACGAATATAAGGTCATGGGATTGGCTCCTTATGGAGATCCCGCTCGCTATCGCGAGCTTTTCTCCCAATTTTATGAGCTCTCCCCCAACGGTGCCTACCGCGTTCACCTTGACCGTATCGGCCCGGCATTGCTGCGCAATATCGAGGTCCGGCGAAAGGGAATGCCGTTCACGCAACAGCACCGAGATGTGAGCGCTTCATTGCAGGAGGCGCTGGAGCGGATCGTCTTTCACATCCTTCGGCATTATCGTGAGCAGACCGGAATGAAACGGTTGTGCCTGGCTGGCGGGGTGGCCCACAACTGCACGCTAAACGGAAAACTGCTGTACTCAGGCCTGTTCGAAGAGATTTTTGTGCAGCCGGCCTCGCATGATGCCGGATGCGCATTGGGTGCGGCGCTGATGGTATCGAACGAGGCCGGGCAGGCTCCGCCCCGCGAACGACTACAGGCGGTTTATTGGGGGCCCGATGTCGGCAGCGACGACAGCATTGAACAGGAACTGAAGGGATGGGCCGGACACCTCGAGATTGAACGGACTGCTGACGTCGCAGCCAGAGCAGCCGAGTGGATCGCTGATGGCGCTGTGATCGGGTGGGTACAGGGCCGGTCCGAGTTCGGCCCTCGTGCGCTCGGCAACCGCAGCATTCTTGCGGACCCGAGGCCCGCGGCAAACAAGGACCGGATCAATGCGATGGTCAAGAAGCGCGAGAGTTATCGACCGTTCGCGCCATCGGTTCTCGAGGAGGATGCGGGCGCGTTCTTTGAGTTGCCGGATGGTCGCGCAGAATATCCCTTCATGAATTTCGTCGTGCGCGTGCGCGAATCCATGCGTGCATTGCTGGGCGCGATCACGCATATCGATGGTACGGCTCGGCTGCAAACGGTGTCCCGCACGAGCAATGCCGCCTATTGGGAACTTATCAATGCGTTCAAAGCTCGAACGGGCGTCCCGATTCTGCTTAATACGTCGTTCAACAATAATGCCGAACCGATCGTAGATTCCGTTGCCGATGCGATTACGGCGTTTTTGTCGACCGAGCTGGATGGCCTTGTGGTCGGGTCATTCCTGATCAAAAAGCGGGCAACAACGCTCGAAAATTGGACCGCGCTCGCTGTATCACTGCCGCCCCATGTATCTCTTTACCGGGTTCGCGCTCATGCGGGCCGAGACCGCCAGGAGACAATCTGCGAGATCCGCATGGGTCACTCCAGCCATGACAGCGTACGCGTCTCGCATGACCTATTCGACATGCTGATGCAAATCGAGAAGGAAGCTGTTCTGGCCGATCTTCTCGCCAGGGTCACCTCTGACAGGACCAGGCGCGAAGCTCTCCTGAACGAACTGCGCGGGCTGTGGGATCAGCGTCGTATTCGGCTGCATCCGTCTCAGACTGGGCCGTCGTAAAAGGTGCGTAATGTGACACCATGACCTGCCAATCGCAGTGCCGTGCAGAACGAGTTTGCGGGTTGGGTGACTTGCGTCCAGGTGACCAGCGCCCGGCGTGGATCGGCATCGCAGATGAGTTGGTGCGCCACACTCGCGCAACGAGAAGGGTTTGATAACGTGACGAAGGAACGCTTTGTTGTTTCTCGGAGGCGCACCGGCTTTGGTGATTGCCTCTGGTCGTTGGCATCAGCCTGGTCGTACGCGCAGCGGACCGGGCGAACGCTCGTTATTGACTGGCGCGGTTCCTGTTATGTCGACCAACCGTTCAGCAATGCCTTTCCGGTGTTCTTCGAGCCGGTTGAGGAGATCGCTGGCGTGCCGGTGATTTGCGATGACAGGGTCAACCAGCTCTCGTTTCCCGGCCCGTTCTTCCCGCCCTGGTGGAATAGGTCATCGATCGACTGTATCAATCGTCCGGACGAGCAGATCTTCCGAGAACGTGACGAACTGACTGAGCTGTTCCAGGCAAGAGACGATAACGAGGCCAACACCATTGTCTGTGACGCTTGCTTGATGTGGCGTTGTGGTGAGGAAGCCGAACGACTGATCTTCCGAAACATCAAGCTCAGGTCTGAGATTCGAGCGCGGATCGAGGACTTGTATGAGCAACACTTTAGCGGCCATAGTATCATCGGCGTTCATGTTCGGCACGGCAATGGCGAAGATATCATGGGGCATGCTCCGTACTGGGCCGATTCGGAGCTCGCTCTTCGTCAGGTCTGCATGGCAATCCGTAAAGCCATGGCTTTGCCATACCCAAAGCCTGTTAAGATCTTCCTGTGCACGGATAGTGCACAGGTGCTCGATCACATATCGGGTCTGTTTCCCGATATCTTCGCCGTGCCAAAACGGTTCCAGGCCGATCGGGCAGGGCCGTTGCATAGTGCGGAAATGGGAATTGAAGGTGGAGCGTCCGCTCTCATCGACATGTATCTTCTTGCGCGATGCGCCACCGTGATCCGCTTTCCCCCCACCAGCGCCTTTACGCGCTATGCCCGTCTGCTCGTGCCACGTATTATTGAATTCGATCTGAGCAATCCGGAGCATTTGACCCTGGTCGATAATCCATACGAGCATTTCGCGGCTTCATGAACTGCCGCGAATCTGCATGAGCCTGACCAATGGTCCGCTAAATCGTCAGCCTGATACTGCTATACTGCTGGCTTCCACGCGCTCGAATTTCGCAACGTGTCGCAGAAGCGAGGGATGGCGAGTTCTGTCCGCAGGCGAGCGCGCTGACCCGCGCACTATCCGGGATGCAATGCGGCTGGTACGGCGAACGTCTGGCGAAGCGTCGGCCAATGCCGGCGAGCCTCGGGGCCTTGTCCCGCAGTGCGTCGGCCAGCCACGTGTAAGTCGACTGGCGCGGAAAAGATGATCGTCCTGTCATCACCGGGCCCTAACCGCCATCGCTGGCCGGGCGGTGAATCGGATGGCGATGGTGGTCCGGGCCGCTGAGGAAATCTGACGTAGCAGACGGTCACGTCAGAATGTCCAGCAGCAAGGACGCGCGTCAGGTAGACGTATCGCCGTTTCTGCGTTAATCCTTTCGCGGTCAGCTCGTCTTCTGGACGATGGCCTTGTTCATGCGCTGGTTGCGAAATACTTTCGACCGCAGCTGATCAACGGCACGAGCCCCAGCCCATCGATGTCGAACCAGAGCCGCATCTGCGGAGGCGCGTCCAACCGAGGAAATTGAACGAACTGGCCATCGATCCTGATCTCCGCACAAGGCAGCTAAACTATCTCCGCCAACTCGAATGAGCCACAGACCACCCCTGGAGTGCGACGCGGTCAACGCGCCCGGGCGCTTGACGCGGCGTTGCTCTTGTCGAAAAGCAAACAGGCCAGATGTTCAGAACCTGCCATTTGTCGCAAAAGTGCGCCCCTTATGCCCTGCGTCGCTTTGGCCCGGATCCTGCACCAGGTGCACAGCCGATGGGAGCGGAAGGGAGCCGCGTGTGAATCTAGATCTACCAGATGACAAAGCGGTCGTACCTCAATCGTCGGAAACGGACCCTAGCGGTCCAATTCACGCCGATCGAGCGGGCCGCCCGCTGCGTGAGCGAAAGACGCTGGTATTGACCGGGGCATCGCGCGGTATCGGTCGCGCCACCGGAAAATTGTTTTCGAAAGCCGGTTGGCGCATCATTTCTTGCGCGCGCCAACCATTGGACGCGGCGCGCCGGCCATCAGACTCAGAGGGCGACAGCTATATCGAGGTCGACCTGGGCGATCACCGGATGCTGCCGCGCGTGATTGCCGAGATCAAGGAGCGCCTTGCTGGCGCACCGTTGCACGGACTGGTAAACAATGCCGGAAACTCACCAAAAGCGGCAAACGGTACCAGACTGACATCGCTGGCGACCTCAGTCGACACCTGGATGAGCGTGTTCCACCTCAATCTGGTGGCACCGATCCTACTCGCTCAAGGCCTGTTCGACGAATTAAAAAGGGCGTCAGGCTCGATCGTCAACGTGACCTCGATCGCCGGCTCGCGGGTGCATCCATTTGCAGGCTCGGCATATGCGACTTCGAAAGCTGCGCTCGCTTGTCTCACGCGCGAAATGGCGCACGATTACGCCGCGCACGGCATTCGCGTCAATGCGATCGCGCCCGGCGAAATCAAGACGGACATTTTGTCGCCTGACACGGAAGCGCATCTTGTGCCAAAGATCCCACTCCGCCGAGTGGGTACACCCGAAGAGGTCGCCAAGGTCATTTTCTTCCTATGTTCCGATGCGGCAAGTTATGTCACCGGCGCCGAAGTGCCGATCAATGGCGGGCAACACTTATAGTGCAATCCGCCCCTAAGGAGCCCCGGCTGTTCTGAGCTTCATCGCTGGAAGTCATGTTGGTTGGGGTGAATCCGCGCAGCGAGTTGGAAAAAAAGCGGCAAACCTAGTCACTCTAAGTGCTGCCGACGTGCCATGAAGAGGGGTAATCTCTCGTCCCGCCCTGAGAACTAGATGTCAGATCGGCATGCAACACGAATCCAACAAGTCCGATGGGGAGGATCGAGAAAGGAACGGAGAAGTCGTCATGCTAGACAGCATTTCCCTGCGCGACAAGCCAAACTCAACCTCCGACGCGGACGCTTCCGCTTGTATTGTGCGGTCGCAAGAGAAATCGCTAAGCACGATTGTTGAAATAGCGCACACGCTCACTGGCCTATGTCGGCTGGAGGCTAAGCTGGCGAGCGTCATCGAGCAACTGGGATCGCTCGTGCGGATGCGGCGCGGCATCGTATGTCTGTTCGAGCATGACGGCGGGCCGGAGATCATCGTAGAGGACGGCAGGAGCGAAGACCGCGATGCGCGCTGCCGGGTGCGCTTGCCGCAAGGAGCAATCGATCAAATCGTCGCGTCGGGGCAGCCGCTCGTCGTGGAGAATGTAGCGCTGCATTCGGCCTTCAGTTCTTCGGAGGTCGATATACTAAATGCCGGCGGTCATACGCGTGTTGCGTTCATCGGCGTTCCCATAGACGTTGACGGCAAAGTTGTGGGTACGCTGAGCATCGACCGCATCGCGGACAATGGGACGCGTGCGCAGCTCGAGGACGACCTCGGCCTTCTGACGATGGTCGCCAGCCTGCTGGGCCAGACGACCAAGCTGCATTGCTCGTTTGTGCGCGATCGCGGGCGCCTTATGGACGAGGAGTTCCGGCTGCAGAAGCAACTCTCCGAGCTCAAGCCTCAAGGGCGGGACCGTAAGAAGGTCCAAGTCGAGGGAATTATCGGCGACAGCCCGGCGCTGCGCGCGCTACTTGACAAGATCGAGGTGATCTCAAAATCGAATAGCACGGTTTTGTTGCGTGGCGAATCGGGTACCGGCAAAGAGCTGGTCGCGAAGGCTATTCACGAGTGTTCAGCGCGCGCCAAACGCCCCTTTATCAAGCTGAATTGCGCAGCCCTCACAGAGACGGTGCTGGAATCCGAATTGTTCGGACACGAGAAGGGGGCGTTTACGGGCGCATTCAACGCGCGCAAGGGGCGCTTCGAGATCGCCGACAAGGGAACGTTGTTTCTGGATGAGATTGGAGAGATCTCGGGCTCGTTCCAGGCGAAGCTCCTGCGCGTGCTTCAGGAGCAGGAATTCGAGCGGGTGGGCGGCAATCAGACGATCAAAGTCGACGTCCGCGTGATTGCGGCCACGAACAAGAATCTTGAAGAGGCGGTGGCCAGGAACGAGTTTCGTGCCGATCTCTATTACCGCATCAGCGTGGTTCCTCTGCTATTGCCGTCGCTGCGCGAAAGACGCACTGATATTCCGCTTCTCGCCGCTCGTTTTTTGAAGAACTTCAACAATGAGAACGGCCGTGCCCTGGTATTCGATTCAAGTGCGATTGAGGTCCTCATGAATTGCGGATTTCCCGGCAACGTCCGTGAGCTCGAAAACTGCGTGCAGCGGACCGCGACGCTAGCGCTAGGATCGTCGATCGTAAGAGATGACTTTGCGTGCTGCCACGGGCAATGCCTGTCGGCCTTGCTATGGAAGTGTGGACCGGCGGAAATGGCGCGACAGCCGAGCCCGACAATCGCACCTCGCGCGAGGCTGAGCACGCCGGCAACGGAAGCCGCGACACCCGTTCAGCCGGTGAGCAGCGAGCTGACACCGCTAGGGCCGCCTGGGCGCCCCGTCGTGGGGGCCGCGAAAGTCACCGATCGCGAGCGCGTGATCGCAGCCATGGAAAGATCCGGATGGGTACAGGCGAAGGCGGCGCGCCTGCTTGGACTGACCCCGCGCCAGATTGGCTATGCCTTGCGAAGACACGGCATCGAGATCAAACGCTTCTGAACAAAGCGTCGGGCTCGCTCCTCTCTCTCGCTCGGCCGACTGAGATAGGAAAGCGTGGAAAGGGGCGGTCGCCAGCTCGGATGCATGACGAGGATACTAGCCTCATGCCTTCGGTTGGGATTCCCTCGCCGGCGAAGCGTAGGGCGTCTTCGCATCGGCCAGCCTCGTCATCTTCTGTTCGCGGCGTGCTCGTCCTGAAAATGGATTGGCGTCGAACCGGCGCGTGATCACTGCGGTTCCGTTGCTGCCCGTGACTCAGATCAGCTTGAGATGACGCCCGTGCGCAAACTGTCGCAGTTGCGACAACCAGCTCGACGTCAGGCGTCATTCATCGGATTGCTTTCTAGTTGCCGGAATGCCCGGGATGGTATGACATTTGCTGCATCGGCAGTCGGCTCGGCATTTAGGAGAAGTACATGCACAGCATCGTCTGCATCAAACAGGTCCCCGACTCCGCGCAAATCCGCGTGCACCCCGTTACGAATACGATTATGCGCCAGGGTGTGCCTACAATCATCAACCCATATGATCTCTTTGCACTGGAAGCTGCGCTCGAGCTAAGAGATAAATTCGGCGGCGAAATCACCGTCCTGACAATGGGGCCACCGTCGGCCGAAGAATCTCTCCGAAAGGCACTAACATTTGGTGCCGATCGCGCTGTCCTGCTCACCGACCGTAGCTTCGCGGGCTCCGATACGCTGGCGACGAGTTACGCGTTGGCCTGCGCGATTCGCAACATCGAGAGGGAGTATGGCCCACCGGACGTCATATTCACTGGCAAGCAGACGATCGACGGCGATACGGCGCAGGTGGGACCTGGCATTGCAAGGCGGCTCGGAGTCCAGCAGCTTACTTATGTTTCCACAATCAAAGCGTTAGACTTCAAGCTACGCACCATCGAGGCCGAACGACGCTGCGAAGGAGGCGTCCAGGTGTTGCGTTCCAAGCTGCCGTGTCTCGTCAGCATGTTAGAGGCAACAAATCAAATTCGTCGCGGCGCAATGACAGATGCTTTGCGTGCCGCCCGTACCGCAATCGTAAAATGGAGCGCCCAAAGCGCCGGCGTGGATGACATGACCAATTGCGGTCTGAGGGGTTCGCCGACGGTCGTCAAACGTGTTTTCGCGCCCTCCGCGCGAGCGGAGAAAGCGACGTGGGTGGAGGCGGCCGAGCAGCCGGCGCAAGCATTGATCGACGCTATGTTCAAGCGCAACCCTATGCTCGAAACGGAGCTCGTACAGCTCGCCTCATCTGCGCAAGCTCGCGGTGCGTGAAGTCACGGCTGATCGAGCGCAGCGAGCAACAGCCTGGGTCTGGTTACGCATTGGCCCATCGCTCGTTGTACAGGCACGACCAAACTTCTCGACCACTCCCCGCCAGATGCGACAAGAAGGTGAGCCTTCAACCTGCGTATCCGAGCGCCGAGAGGTCGGTATCGGACCAGGATACAAGACGGCCCGCTACGCTAACGATTGTCGCTACCTCCGAGACGACCAGTCCGCTGGGGAATTCACGCAGCCCGACGATGTGCGCGTTCGAGTTTTGTGGCGGCCGCACAGAATATCAGAGCGTGGAGCTCGCGCGAGGGATCCCAGTCCTCGCGCGAAATCCGCCGTATTTCACGCGACTGCAAGTGCGGGCAGCGCACCGTCCGACCACAGGACGGAATCGAGGTTGGCTGATAAGCTCAGCCTTTCCCGGTCAAACATCACCGCCAGCTCGTCCCTATACTGCCCCAGAGTCACATAGGAAGAACGGTGATCGGCAGAACGGCCGCGCACCATCGTGAAAATCACCGCAGGGATAGTCGCGCACCAACTTCAGTTCAGCCTTGGGCCCCCAACGTCCCGGGGGCGCGCGTGCTAACGCGTGGTAAATTGCGCGCTTACCGCCGGGTTAGGCCGCTCGGGTCGCAACGGCTTTCGCAACTCTCTTGGTGTTTCCTGGATAGATCGTGAGCGCGGCGATAATGCCGAGCAAAGCCGCAAACATCAACCAGAAACCGGGCGACGCCTTGTCATCTGTCCGGTCGATCAGCCAGGTCGATGCAAGCGGCGTAAACGTGCCAAACAGAGCCGCGGCGAGTGCGAACGCCAAAGAAAAGCAAGTTGTGCGAATGTGCTTCGGCACGATTTCGACCAGAGCGCCCAACATGGCGCCGCTATAGGTGCCAAAGTAAAACGAGAACATCATCTCAACGATCAGCATCTTGCCAAAGCTTGGGTCCGTTACAAGCCAAGACAACGCTGGATATGCAGTCACCAAGGCAAGGCCGGCAATGGTCAGCAGGACCGGTTTCCGGCCGATTCTGTCGGAAATCGCGCCGCCAATTGGGTTCCAGATGAAGTTCGTCACCGCGACCAAAAGCGTCACCAAGAGCGTGTTCTGCGAGGACAACTGCAATACGTGCCTGCCGAACGTAGGCGTGTACACCGTCACGAAATAGAATGTCGTGGTCGTCAGCATCGCGATCATCATGCCGAGAATGACGATGCGCCAGTTCGCAAGTGTGGAGGCAAAGACCTCGCGGGCCGTTGGGTGGTTCTTCATGACCAGAAACTCCGGAGTTTCCTCCAGCGTCCGGCGCAGGAAGAAGATAAGCGGTACGATCAAGCAGCCAAGGAAGAAGGGGATCCGCCAGCCCCAAGCGGCAACCATTTCGGCCGGAAGTGCTTCGCTCAAAAAATATCCGATAAGAGCCGCGACAAAGATCGCAACCTGCTGGCTCGAGGACTGGAAAGATGTGTAAAAGCCGCGGTTGCCCGGAGTGGCAATCTCGGAGAGGTAAACGGAAACACCACCAACCTCAACGCCGGCAGAAAAGCCCTGCAACAGCCGTCCGAACAGCACGATCGCAGGTGCGGCAATGCCGATCGTCGCATAGCCCGGACAAAAGGCGATGATGATGGTGCCAATGGCCATGATCGAAAGCGTGATGATCAGGCCTTGCCGACGGCCAATCTGGTCAATATAGGCTCCAAGCACGATCGCACCAACAGGTCGCATCAAGGCACCCAACCAGAACACACCGAAGGTGTTAAGCAGTGAAGCGGTTTCGCTTCCCGATGGAAAGAACGCGTTTCCGATCGCACTGGCGTAGAACCCGAACAAGAAGAAGTCGAACTGCTCGAGGAAGTTGCCGCTCGTGGCACGTAATATGGCGCCAATGCGCGATTTGGCATTTGAGGCGTGCGCAATGGGCGCTGGGGACATGGCGAGTTTCCTCTCGATTTTGAAATGGCCGCTTCCGGAGAAAATCTCACGGCAGCCGCGTGCAGTTTCATGGCCGCGAATCGGCCATCAGGGCACTATCGACCAAGCCGTAAGCGCCTGACGTTTCCGGCATATTTTCGGCAATTGCCGCCAAACTCTCACAATTTTCGCTCGTTATTCCGCTCGTGCAGCAGGAGTGACTCTCAAGCTACTGAAGCCTCGGGGCGGTTTCGGTGACAGGCTTGTTGTCTGTGGCCTAGCCGAAGTTCTCATCGAGCGCACCGATATGCAGTAAAAGGGGGAAGGACGAAATGGGACCAGGTCGCATCACCTTGCCTTATTCGACGGTTACCGATTTCGCGAGGTTTCGGGGTTGGTCGACGTCCGTGCCCATGAGGATGGCCGTGTGGTAGGCCAGGAGCTGCACCGGAATCGCATAGACTATCGAGGTAAATGTCGCACCCATCTCCGGCAGCACAATGGTCGCGAGCGAATCCATGGACACCTCTGCGGCTCCCCTGACGTCCGTTATCAAGATAATCTTGCCACCGCGTGCGGCGACCTCCTGCATGTTCGAGAGGGTCTTTTCGAACACCCGGTCGGAAGGAGCGATGACGATTACGGGAACACTCTCGTCGACCAAGGCGATCGGGCCGTGCTTGAGCTCTCCGGCCGCATAGCCCTCGGCGTGAATATAGGAAATCTCCTTAAGCTTGAGTGCCCCTTCCAGGGCCAATGGAAACGACGTGCCGCGACCAAGATATAGCACGTCACGCGATTTGCTGATGTCGCGTGCGAGCTTCTCGATCTGTGGCTCGCTGGCAAGCGCCGCGCTAATTAGCCGAGGAAGTTCGATCAGCTCGCGTACAAGATCGATGCTGGCGCTCTCCGACAATTCACCGCGCGCCTCACCCGCAGCGACCGCAAGCGCCGCCAGGACGACCAGCTGGCATGTGAACGCCTTGGTCGAGGCAACGCCAATTTCGGGCCCCGCGAGTATCTGCAATACTGTCCCGCTTTCGCGCGCAATGGTCGAACTCAGTACGTTCACGATCGAGAGGGTATGCAGACCTTGCGATTTGGCATAGCGGAGCGCAGCCAGCGTATCGGCCGTCTCGCCGGACTGCGAGATGAAGATAGCAAGATCTCCCTTGCGCATCGGCGCCTCACGATAGCGAAATTCGGAGGCGACATCGAGCTCGACCGGAATACGAGCCAGCCGCTCGAACCAGTATTTGGCGATGTGGCCGGCGTAGCCGGCCGTACCGCAAGCCGTAACCGAGATATGTCCGATCTCATTGAAATCGAACGGAAGCTCCTGCGGCAGTACCACGCTCTCGGTGGCAATATCGACGTAATGGGCAAGCGTATGCCCGATCACCTCTGGCTGTTCGTGGATTTCCTTCGCCATGAAGTGGCGGTAGTTCGCTTTATCAACGAGAGCCGACGACGCGCCAGAGCTCACCACATCCCGGCGGACGACTGTGCCTTGTGCGTCGTAGACCACGCTGAAGTTGCGGTTGAGCACAGCCCAATCGCCATCCTCAAGGTAGGTGATCAAGTCGGTAAGGGGCGCGAGCGCGATAGCATCCGATCCGAGATACATTTCGCCTTCGCCATGCCCGATCGCGAGTGGTGAGCCCTTGCGCGCACCGATCATGAGGTCGTGTCGACCCTTGAACAGGATTGCAAGCGCAAACGCGCCCACCAGCCGTGGCAGCGACGCTTTTACTGCCTCCTGCGGCGAGCAGCCATTCTTAAGATAAGAGTCGATGAGATGTGCCACCACCTCCGTGTCTGTTTCAGAGGCGAAACAAGCGCCATGCTGTTTCAGCTCCGCGCGCAGCTCGCGGAAATTCTCGATTATGCCGTTATGGACGACCGCAACATTGTCCGTTGCATGCGGATGAGCATTGTGCTCGGTCGGCTTGCCGTGAGTAGCCCAGCGCGTGTGCCCGATCCCGACATGGCCTGAGAGTGGATGGCAGCGAACGCGCGTCTCAAGGTTCCGCAGCTTCCCCTCGGCGCGTCGAAGTTCGATATGATTTCCTTTGAGCGTTCCGATGCCTGCTGAGTCGTAGCCGCGATACTCCAGTCGTTTTAGTGAATCGATGAGTCGATCCGCGACCGGACCGCGCCCCAAGATGCCAACAATTCCGCACATGCTAATCAGTTTACCTCAAGTTCAACACCGAGCGGGCCGGAAGGCGCGCCTGACCAATTCACTCGCTAGTATCGGCCAAGCTAGCCGTGCCTGCCCTCCATCGGGCCTGCGTCACCAGCAGGCGCGCGAGCTCCAAGCAAAGCGTGGAGCCCTGTCGAATTCTCCGGGAGTATCCTAAAGCAACTTTCTGGACGGACAATGAGCCCCGTCAGCGGCTAGCAGCGCATGATTACTCCGTTTGTCCCGATGTAGCCGATAGCGACAAGAAGGTCTCGTAGGTCTGCCGCATTCCATCTGCAAGCCATGTTTTCGCGCGCCAGCCGAGTTTGTCGAGACGGCCGACATCGAGCAGCTTGCGCGGTGTGCCGTCGGGACGCGAGGTATCGAAACTGATTTCGCCCTGGTAGCCGACGATTTCGGCAACGACACGCGCGAATTCGGTGATAGTGATGTCCTCACCGGTGCCGATGTTGATCAGCTCGGCACTCGAATAGGTCTTCATCAGGTGCACGCAGGCATCCGCCATGTCGTCGACATAAAGGAACTCGCGCCGCGGCGTGCCGGTGCCCCAGACGACGACATTCTTCGCGCCAGAAACCTTGGCCTCGTGGAAGCGGCGGATCAGGGCGGCGACCACGTGGCTATACTCGGGATGATAATTGTCGCCAGGGCCATAGAGATTGGTCGGCATCACGCTGATGAAGTCGGATCCATACTGCGCGCGATAGGCCTCGATCATCTTGATGCCGGCAATCTTGGCGATCGCATAGGGCTCGTTGGTGGGCTCCAGCGGACCGGACATCACCGAGTCCTCGCGCAAGGGCTGCGGAGCCAGCTTCGGATAGATGCAGGAGGAGCCGAGAAACATCAGCTTCTCGGCGCCACTCAGATGCGCGGCATGGATCACGTTCGCCGCAATCGCGATGTTGTCATAGATGAATTCGGCGCGCAGCGTGGCGTTGGCGACGATGCCGCCGACCTTGGCAGCGGCTAGGAAAATCACCTGTGGCCGCACGCGCGCAAACCAGTCGAACACGGCGGCTTGATTGCAGAGATCGACCTCGCGCCGGTCCACCGTCACGAGATTCACGTCCTCCCGTGCGAGCCGGCGCACAAGCGCACTGCCGACCATGCCGCGATGACCCGCGACGTAGACGCTTTTGCCCTTCAGCTCAAACCGTGCGTTTGCCACCGGCCCCATCCCGTTTGGCGTCCGCCAGGTCGCTCGCCATCATTTCCGCGACGAGCTCCGCAAAGCTCCGCTTCGGCTTCCAGCCGAGCACCTCGCGTGCCTTGCTGGCGTCGCCGACGAGCAGATCGACCTCGGTGGGGCGGAAATAGGTCGGATCGATCTTCACCACCGTCTTGCCGCTCGTCTCGTCCACGCCGGTCTCCTCGACGCCTGCCCCGCGCCATGCGATGCGGCGGCCGAGCTGGGCGAACGATAGCTCGACCATCTCGCGCACCGAGTGTATCTCGCCGGTGGCGAGCACGAAATCGTCGGGCTTGTCCGCTTGCAGGATCTTGTGCATGCCCTCGACGTAGTCGCGCGCGTGGCCCCAGTCCCGCTTGGCTTCGAGATTGCCGAGATAGAGCGTCTGCTCTAGCCCGACCTCGATACGGGCGACAGCGCGCGTGATCTTGCGGGTCACAAACGTCTCACCGCGAATCGGGCTCTCGTGATTGAACAGGATGCCGTTGCTCGCGAACATGCCATAGGCTTCGCGGTAGTTCACCGTGATCCAGTAGCCGTAGAGTTTTGCCACGCCGTAGGGCGAGCGCGGATAGAACGGCGTGGTCTCCTTCTGCGGGATCTCCTGAACGAGGCCGTAGAGCTCCGAAGTCGACGCCTGGTAAAACCGCGTCTCCTTCTCCATGCCGAGGATGCGGATCGCTTCCAGCAGGCGGAGTACGCCGATGCCGTCGGCATTGGCCGTGTATTCCGGGCTCTCGAAGCTGACGGCGACGTGGCTCTGGGCGGCGAGATTGTAGATCTCGGTCGGCCGGATCTGCTGCACCAGGCGGATCAGATTGCTCGAGTCCGTCATGTCGCCGTAGTGCATCAGGAACGGCACGTTGCCGACATGAGGGTCCTGGTAGAGATGATCGACCCGCGCGGTGTTGAACGAGGACGAACGCCGCTTGATGCCGTGCACGACATAGCCGAGCGACAGCAGGTATTCGGCGAGATAGGCGCCGTCCTGGCCGGTCACGCCGGTGATCAGAGCGACCCGCCGTTTGCTCTCGTGGTTTAACAAGTCATTTCTCTGCGCAGGTTAATGTCGTTCCCCGATCGACGCGTCAATCGCGTTTGGCTCTTCCAATGCGGAAGCGTCACGCTCTCGATCTGCCGAAGTGTGGACCCTCTACAGGCATTGCGCCGATTGCTCAACTGTACTGAGGTAAACCTTCCACGGCGAAAGGGTTTTGAAGGACTATACGAAAGTTTGTAGTCCGGCAGATCTCGTTTGGCCTTCGTCAGGCGCCTCTCTATCGTTTAGGTGCGACCAATGAATTGGGGCGCAGCTAAGGGGTAAGCAGACCGTTTGGCCGTGAAGCTCCCACAGTCTCTCGGTGCTCAGCTCGCGCGTCAAGCCAGGGAGTTTCCCTCATTTCTTGTCCTTACCTGAGAGCTTACCAGTCTTGCTGTTCATCCAGTGCAACTGCGAGCAAGCCGGGCCAACAAAGCCTAGAAATTCGCTCTCTGTCGCGCAGTCCTTATCATTATCGATCCATTTCTGAACAATCATGTTGGCAATCGGGCAAGCAAAAGTGAAGGCGCGCATATTGGCTCTGTGCTGTTTGAGTTCATAGCAAATGCATGAATGAGGCAGGTGCACCTGCTTTACCAAACCTCAAGGGAGATTATCGCGACTAGCCGTGTGCTCTGCCCCCTTACGACGAATTCAGTTGCGGAAACAATCTGGCGGTTCATTGCGCGCGAGTGCGTCTCGGAGTGGACAATAATGGTGCGTCTAGCGCGCGGACGACGGCGGTACTATGGACAGGCGAAGACCGGATGTGCGTGAACAAGCCGGCTTGAGCGCAGCCGGTGTCATTGAAACGGTTAGCTGATCCCGAGCGCCCCTTCTGTTATCGATACGGCGGCAAGGTCCCGGTTCTTGAGCCCGCTTTCGGGGAAACCAACCCGGAGTGACGGATCAATCGCGTTCTATCTCAATTATCGCACTTGATTTGCAGCCCCTCCGAGAAATAGTTGGGATGAGCTGCGCGCGAAGGGCGTCGAGCTGGGCCATTTAACCACGCGCCGCCTGCTCGAATGCGACAAAAGCAGCGTAAGCTTAGAGGCACACCCTCGAAGTGGATCGCCCGCTTATTGAGTTCGAACGCCGCGTTGCGCTCAATCAAGGCCGAGATCAAATCTTCGGTCGCTCGCGGGTCTAGACTTGCACATCATTTCCTTTCCGAGGCGCTCACATGAGCTCTCAACACTCGTTCGTCAGGTCTCATTGCCTGGAGCGGCGCTCGGCTTTGGGGCAATTGTCGGGCCTGCATGTGGAGCAGATCCAGCTCGCGGAGTACCGGCATCTCTCTTGCTGCCGCAATAGGCGCTGCCGAAGGCCAGTAGCTGCGCGCGCTCCTCTTGGTCATCTAGTCTGCTTTCTTTCAAGGACGCCGCGTCCGTCCGACCATGGCATGACGTGCATTCGGGCATGGTGATAAGCGCACCATGATGACAGCTTTTGGCGCGGTCCCCTCACAACGGGTTCGCCGCACATATACGCGGATCCAGGATCGCCATTCTTGAAGCCAACAATGGCCCGGCATTGGCCCTCACAGTGATCGACGAGCAAGACCCTGTTGGATTTATCGGGTCTTCTCACATTACCGCTCCGGGATAGCGCATCAATCTCCCGGCGGCTCGTTGGGCACTCGGTGCCCGCAAACGTCTTTCGAAGCCTCCAATGGTGGATTGGTCCTTCTTACATGTGAGCGATGGTGTCTTCATACGGCTCGACGAGTTTCGTGGACAGAACAGAAATAGCGTCCTTCGCACTCAGCGCGACCCTCGGCCGCTTTGGCAGAAGACCTCTCATCGTACGCGATCGCGCTCCGCTTTAGCCCACGGGAATTCTGAAGCGGCCGAAGATGCTACCTAGCTGCGCACTCTACAATCTGACGCTACGTACGGTTCAATCCCCCTGCGGGCTAATCGCGTGAATATGTCAATATTTGTTCGCCAGCCGCGAAGCGAGGAGGGCGGCAGGCGCTTTACCAAAGCAGCTGGCTTTCGCTGTTCGTGGTCTGCGGAATCGCGCAGCTCAGGTCGCTGAGTTGTGCGCGCATAGCGACGCCGAGCTGTGAGGCTGCTCATCGCTAGACGACGAGTGACCAGCGAGTCCCTGAAGTTCTTGGAACGTCCATGGGATAGGAGCTGCCTCGCCGCCGGAATCAATCGTCCATGCCCAGAAGGCCCTCTCTCGCGTGTGTGCGAATTGGCTTCGCCTATCCAGCCGAGCTATCCGCTCTCACGATCTTAATGGGGCTGTTCCCGGGACTTTGTGGAGCCGCGGCGGCCGGGCGGAATAGGAACCAAGATTAAACGGGAGCGCGCTATTCTCGTCAATGAGCCGAATTCTGGGGCACCAACAGTGACTTCGCCGTTCTCGACAACTTTGAGCTATCGAGCTCGAAAGGCGCCACCAGGTCCAGGCCACGTCAGGTCAACGATCATTGCGGGTTCGATACCTGTGGGAAGATCTGCCTTGCCGTCATACGTTCGGAAAGGCCGCCAAGCGGTGCTCAGCCCTGGTCCCGTTGAGTATCGCGGCTTGGGTCCAGATTGGCGTGTTTGCTACAATCGCGATTGGTACCAAAGAGTTGCTATTGGGTCTGCAACTCCCGATCGGCCGAGGGGGAAGAGGATTCTGGAGGCAATCAGACATCTCATGGAACGAGCAGCGTAGTTGGCCATCCTCTCTGATGGGCCGCCAAGGCCTTCGTAGGGGGTGCCGATCGGCGTTCCTGCCACTCATCTTGAGGCGCGAGCGATTGTTAGGCCGGCATTCTCTAGCGCATCCAAAATCCTATCAGCCGCCGCCCGCGGGTCGGGCTGCTCCTCTCCGCTCACGTTACAGGCCAACGTAGCAGCGATGATCTCGTGCGCCGTTTTGCGCTGGAGGCAATCGTACTCGGCATGCTCACCACAAGCATTGCAGGTGATCACTGATCGGCCAGTCCAGGGATCGTGCATTGCGACCTCGCACCAGCTTTCTGTATGACATTTCGGGCAGAGCATAGATCGAGAGTTCCCTTGAGGTCAGAGCTCGCGCGCTACGTGGTCATCACTTGAACGACTACTTGGTAGCCATTGCTGCAGAAGCATTGATACTCCGAAGGCCGTGTCGCCTGTCCGAGAAACGAAAACCACGATCGAGACCGGCCCGTAGGCTGCCCAGGCACCCGAAGGGGTTCCGGCGTGAGCGACCAGTTGACGCATCTCTGGCGACGATGCCTTCGATCGCGCCGCCTCGGTGCGCTTCTGGAACCGACGTCGGACGGATCACGGCGAGCATCGGCACATGAACGCTGAGAGACGATCGTCGAGCGCATCCGGCAAAGGGCTCTCAGTCGCAGTCTTGACCGCGGCTTCACGAAGCGCCGGCTCATCCGGCCACTTGCTAAAAGCCGTTCTCCAACTTCCATTCCACTCTGAGCAGCAAGGCGCTGATCTCGGGACGGCGACCTCCGCCGTGAGCAATATCTCAAATCGGCAATCGCCACGCGGCGATGCTGTTCGATGTTAGAAACCGGTTCTGCCGGTTTCATCCCGAGATCTTGCAACGAGTCGCCGAGGCCGCCTCAACTGAGGCGTTTGGGGCCACCGCGGGCGTTCTCAAATCTGAGCTCCAAATCACACATTCCCATTTTGTCGCCCGGAAGCTGTTGCACGGCTAGGCGCGCTCGCCAGCGGCATGAAGACCTTACAATCTGACGCTACGTCCGATTCAAGCCCTTATGTTGAGAGTCGCCCATTTGGCGCGGGGACCTGACGCGAATCCAATCTCCATTATCATTTTGCGCTGGCGCGATATTTTCAAGTGGGCGTTCTCAACCGAGAAGACCGTAGTGAAGATTACTCGACTCGCTTGGGCTTATTGCGAGTGGTTTGGTCGCATCTCAGACATCGACAGAGCGGACGGTAGATGAAGGCGAATGAGGTGCTTTTGCGAAAGCCAGCCTACGGGATCTTACGTAGGTCATGTGTCGCATTTTCTTGATCTAAATATTGCATCGTCTTTTGCATGAAGCAGAAGAAGCCATTCTCCGACGCCAAACATTGGCGAGGGCGTGCGGAAGCGACGCGAGTAAAAGCGGAGTCGCTCGAGGACGACACATCCAGATGCAGGCTCCTCAAGGTCGCTGAGGAATATGATAAGTTGGCCCGCCTCGCGGAGGGGCAGCAGAGAAATGGGGTTGACGGGCAGTTCTGATCGCCGCCGGAGCGATCGGTCGCATCGAAGGTCAATGCGTCGCGATCGCGGCGCGGAAGCCTCTTCGTGGGACGGCTCTCGGGTTGAACTGCGAAACGCCCTCATACGGTAACGCCGATGAGCGAGGCTGTTCAAAAGTGCGGTCCGCGCGTCCGAGCCTCTGGCCGTGAATCAATTGTGAGTAAGGTTGGTCGGCCACATAGATGACGCATTGACGGTGTCTCAGGCGACAAGCTGGCTAACCCTGGACATGAGAAGGAATGAGATGAAGCCCACCGTCAGATCGTCGCAAGAGCGAAATTGCAAGCCTCTCGCTCGACGAACTGTCGAAGCATCGGCGTCGCCTTGCATCATCTGCTGAAGCCGGCCACGTGTCTTTGGGTGACAAACTAGCGGATCGCCGGATCATGCCACGCGAATTGGCTTCCGCCGCCATTTTGGCTATGAAGCGTTTCAGTCGAATTGTGGCATCTTGCACCAACACCGTTAGCTCAACGCCATAACGTTACGGACTTGCTAAGGCGAAGAGGCGAGCGGAAGCTCCTGCTGGCAGCTTGCGTAGCCAAACCGGGCGTAGATTGTCTGCGCGGATCGTGTGAGTCAGGCAAGTTCGCAGCAAGTCACGCATGACGTGAAAATACAAATGATAATTACGGTCGAAAGACCAACCACAACAGAAATCTTCGGTGGACGATTCCGGACAGAACCGATGTTCTTCATCCAGGTAAGTTGGTGCGGGTGATCAGGAGTATCTGGGACTGGCCATGCCGAGTAGCAGCCGCACGATGGAAGTGTCGGACGACACGTGTGGTGCCGGAGTCAACTCTGTCTGTCGAAACAAGGAGAACGCGTGAGGAAACAAATTGCGGAAAGACTCGAGGCGGGGCGCGTACGCGATGGCCGATTCGCCACCGCACCGGGATCTGGTCCTTCCGGTCTCTTCTACGTGCAGGGGCCTTGTGGCTGTCAACTCAAGATCATCGGCTTCGTCCGTCCGGGATGGGAGCATGTCTCAGTGTCGACGCCACGGCGTTCTCCAAATTGGGACGAAATGTGCCTCGTCAAAGATCTGTTTTGGGATCAGGAGGAATGCGTGATGCAGCTGCATCCTCCTCGTTCGCAGTATGTGAACAATAGTCGCTATTGCTTGCATCTCTGAAGGCCGACACGTCAGGTTATTCCGATGCCTTCCGCAGCTTTCGTGGGCATCGTCGGGCTCGGGCCGTCTGAAGCGGCAATTCTGTTTGGGCAGGTGAGTGCCGGGTCATAACGGATCTCGCCGCGTCGGTGTAAAGTCGAGGGGCGGTAAAGTACTCTGCTGTTTCCCGCAGATCATCTTGGAGAGTCCAGGGGGATGTGCGCAGCGGGCGACGAGCACACGGTCGGTGACGAATTAAATTAGATCCGTCGCTCCGTTATACATGTGGCGCGGCCAAACCACATTTGTATCAGGAAACGATCCTATGGGGCGCAACCACGCATAGGCTGGTTGCCTTAGTGAGGCGCGTCGGGGAATGTTGTTGCGCGTGCCTCGATCTGCGAGGAGGTCCTGCATGAGAGGGCGGCTATTAGGCTGATGCGGGCGCCATCCCGGGCGCAACTCGGCGATTATTCTCGTTTAATCCCGGGCAAGAGTGTTGCTTTGCGGAGCTACGCACGACGGTATCGTCTGTATGATCGAGCGAAAGTCTCGGGGGATGCTGTGGAAGGCGAAGGCAATAGCGCCACCACAGCGCGCCGGTCCGCCTGGCAACGTGCCGCGGCGGAAGGGTTTACGCGCTTCTATTTGCTGACCTCCTATTTCAGGCCCACACCGTTCATCGCGGCGATTTCCACCCAAATCACGTCGAAACCGCAAGCCTGCTTAGCATTAAGACCGGCGGTTGTCCTGAAGATTTCGCCTACTGTGCACAGAGCGTGCATTACGACACTGGCCTGAAGGCAACTCGCTTGATGGATCGCGTTGATGTGGTCGCCGCCGCGCAGCGCGCCAAGGCCGCCGGCGCGACTCGCCTCTGGCTGGCTGCGGCCTGGCGCAGTCTAAAGGACCGCGACCTCGATCAGGTCTGCGACATGATTGCTGCCATTAAACGTGTTGATATGGAGAGTGCGCAACGCTCGGCATGCTCACGCCAAAGCAAGCCGAACGGCTCGCCGACGCCGGCCTCGACTTCTACAATCACAACGTGGACACTTCTCCGGAGTTCTACCGCAGCATCATCACTACCCGGACCTTGCAGGATCGCAGCGACACTCTTTCACGCGTGCGTGGGTAGGGCACCAAAGTCTGCTGCGGCGGCATTATTGGTATGGGTGAGCACGTCGAGGACCGTTTCGGCATGCTGTACTGCTGGCCAATCTTCGCAACCATCCGGATTAGTCGATGACGTCGCAACACTCTGCCGCACTCAAAAGTACAGCTAGTTCATTGCAGGTTTGGCTTGCGGGAGACCCGCGCGTGGTGGCATTCCAAGGACCAGCTGAGACAGATATGGAACGCCGCGAACGATGGAGCGGACCGTTAGCGCGATCGCAACGATGGCGGCCCCGAGCACACCCGCGATGATCAACCGCGTCGTGAGATCCCAAAAGTCTCCGAACTGTATGAAATCCATGAGACGGAACACGGTACCCTGGACGAGATAGAGCAGCAGCGTGGTCTGACCCAGCTCCACAGCGATAAACCGGGCAATTCGATTTGAATGGCCAAAGCTCCAGCATTGCAGCAGGAGTTCGATAGCGATTGCCGAGGCAGCTGCAGCGCCAACAAACATCAGAAGCACGTCTTTGGCCGACCGAAAATCGTGAATGACCCCAAGATTATTGTACACATAAGTGTCCTTGCCCCAAGCTAGAAAGGATACGCAAGTCATTATCGAAAGAAAGAAAATCAGGAGCAGCTTGTGATTTCGCGATGTGCTCGTCCATCGTTCTCTCGGATCGGCAAGCAAGAATCCCAAGCAGAAGAACGGGTAAGTGAATCTGATCAGGGGGGATATGGAGAACGTCAGAGGCGCGAGTGCGACCAGTATGGCTGAGCCAGATACGGCCCAAGATCGGTGGCTGAGCTTGGTAAAAATCTTGAGGAGAAGGTAGGAAAATAACGTGGCCCAGATGAACCAGTATGTGCCGGCGAGATCGTCTACAAGTTCCCAAAGTCCGCTCGTTAACCTGGTCGCGCGCCACAATGCCGCTAACTTAGCTGTCTCCATTAACGCCCACCAAAACAGCATCGGCAGCAAAAGCTGCTTCGCACGGTCGCTGACGGCTCCAATGAAGGGCTTCTGCACCAGCGATCGAAAAGAAAGATATCCGCTTATCGCCATGAAGAGTGGCATGTGAAACATATAGATCGATTTGTAGTAGGGCGAATACCAAAACCCGTCGTCTCGATAGATGACGTACTGGATCAGGTGCCCAACGATCACCAAAACAATGAGCGCACCTTTCGCGAAATCTAAGCTTAGATCTCGATCGTTTGCCTTTGTCGCGCGCGAGCTCGGGACGATCGTTCCAGTTACGGGTAGCAATGTATCAAACATCTAAATATCTGTTGTTGACGAGCCGGCGGCCCATTGTTCGCTTCTTCTGCCTCATTTTCGATCCAAGCGAAAGGTGATGGCGGGAGTTTTTGGGAGGGGAATAAGCCCAGCGTGTTAGGCCTTGAAGAATTAGCTGTGGGCCGAGCGTGTCTGTTGCCTCAGGGAACTTTGCGGCAGAGAAAAGATGTCGAATTGGGAAATGCTGGTGTAGCAGAACGGGCGCGGCATACTACTTGCAGGCGCGGTTCTGGGAGGAAGGCTGTCGCGCTCAGCCTCCCACTCAGCCCGACGCATCTCAGACCCGGCAGATGCGTCGGGCTTCTTCTGTTGGCCCAGAACAATCGACGTTTGGTCCGTCACCTTCTTGACGACGAGGTGCTTACGCTAATGGGGGCTTCTAAAAACTGAACTCGGGCACGCCAAGATGGGGCGCTATGCGCGCATGCGAATAGCGGTGCTCAGCAGTTCTAGAGCAAAAGCCGAGAACGAACGCTTCGTGATTGAGATGCTCGTTCGGTTTCGTGTAACTCACGCGGTGAACCGCCGGTCCCGAGACGACTTTCCTCGCAAAGCTCCGCCGGAATGATTCCTGCTGCACCTTGTAAACGGCTCGGCCTGGATTGCTGCTGCACAACTGCGGTCCTCACAAAGTCCGCGCCGTGTGATGGGCACAGGCTCATCAGGACCAGGCGTGCAACCGCCTGCGCGAGTGGAGTGCCATCTCTTGCTGAAGCTCGTTGATTGGTGTGCATCCGGCGAAGGCCCTACTTAGATCGTACTTGGTTGGATGACCAATTGCGTTCAAGTGAGCGATGTTCAGAGAGCGCAAGTTTCCGCGCCAACGAGGTCACCTTCGGCGGACCTCATTCTGGAACTGAGATAAGCAGCTCGATCAGAGTCGCTCCCGACCCCAGGATTGCTCAGTCGCGCGCGATCGAAGAATTGGCGCATACCACCCGGTTAGCTTTGGAAACGGGAAGGATGTAGGCCGAAAAATGTCATCGTGACCAGAGGCGCGGACGCGCTCCCGGCGACAACGCAGCCCGCCAGCCGGAGCGTGTATTGCACGCTCACGCTCACGGTCGCGGCGAGTAGAAAGGACACCGCCGCCGCGGATCCGGTCCGGCACGCGGGCTCATCGCGCGTCCAAGCCGAGCGCTTTGGGGGACCGGACCGTTGTGTCGGCGGCGTGAATGCGTTCGCTAACAAAGGCATGGCTTGAGATCGCATCGGCCAGCCGCAACGGATGCGTAAGTCTCGGGTGCTTCGGGTTGCTGGGGTCGGACACAGGTTGGCGAATCTGTCGGTGCAAACGTTCGACCGCTTCGGAAACCGTCCTGCCGCTGCGAGGGTGGTGTGCACCGTCATTGAAAGGGAAGGGGGCATCGCCTCGTCGGATTGCGCGATCATACCAGGGGCTTCTTGTCAGGAGACCGATGTTGCAAGTGCTTCAACCGGATTTCGAAAGCGGAATAACAGCGATATGAATGCGGCAAGATGGAAAGGCGTTGGTTGCCACTGGCACGCTGTAAGCGCGGGTAATCGCCCATTGATCGACATCGCAAGCGCCGTGCAGGTTGCGGCTTGGTCCGGATTGCTTCCCCATCTTTCAGGCGTCCGTTCCGTCACGATGCTCGTGCAGCGCTTTATCGAGGCAGGCTATCAACTCCAGACCGGCAAAGGGTTTGGGAAAAAAGCCAGTCACGCCGGCTTTCAACGCGCGGGCTCGCGTGCGATCATCCGCGAAGGCAGTAATCAAGATGAATGGCGCAGCGTGGCCCTGGGCCCGCATCCGTTCCAAAAGTTCAAAGCCGCTCATCATGGGCATCTGCACGTCGGTAATGACACAGGACGTATCGTTCAATTGAGACGACCGCAAGAAATCCTCAGCCGATGCAAACGTATGAACGATGTGGCCCTGCGATTTTAAAAGATTGTTCAGTGCGGCACGAATTGAAGGATCGTCGTCGACGACGGAGATAGTTGAATACTTAGACAAGACCACCCGTCCTCGTTCGGCGAAGGCACTGGCCGAAGCATAGCGGCCAGCTGAAGGGTGCGCGTGTACGACGAAATTGTAAAATCATACTTAGGTTTGTACCTTGAGACGGTCGGTCCCAATTCCCAGCCTCTCAGCCATCCTAATCAAATCGGCTAGCGATCGAGCGCCCATCTTCCTCATCACGTGCCCGCGGTAGATTTTGACCGTGATCTCGGCGAGCCCGAGTTCCGCGGCGACCTGTTTGTTCAATAGACCGGCGGCGACAAGTCTCAACACATCCTGCTCCCGTGGACTTAGGGCCTCAAACAAGGACTGCAGCCTCTTGATTACCTTGTCTACACCTCGTCTTTTGCGATCCTTTTCGATAGCAGCGATGACGCCATCGAGCAGTTCCTGATCGCGAAACGGCTTGCTGAGAAAATCGATTGCTCCACCCTTCATCGCTTTGACGGTCATCGGAATATCGCCATGAGCGGTGATGAAAATGATGGGGATATGAACCTTCAATTTGGCTAACTCATTCTGGAGCTCAAGTCCGCTCAATCCCGGCAGTCTGATGTCAAGCACAAGGCAGCTAGGAACATCAGGAAGTTCGCTGTGGAGCAGTTCCTGGGCGGATCCGTAAGCAACGACATCTAGACCGATGGAACGAAATAGGTTGACCAACGATTCGCGCATCGAGAGGTCGTCGTCGACGACGAACACGCTCGGTCTCACCTCCGGCCCTTCGACAATTGCGGCTTGCGTCCGCGGTTCAGTGCGCTTGGTCACGATAAGAGCCTCACTTTTGCAATTATAGTAGAAATACCGTGCTAGGACGACCGCTGGTTGATCACCGTGGCCTGCCTAGGAGCTTTCGCGCATTGCAAATCTGTGAGACTTTCCCAGGGATGTGACCGGGTCAGCCGTTCGCAGCGCGTAATGCATTACCAAGAAAGTCTAACAAAAAGCGCCCGAGTGGTCGAGAACTGGCTTTCGGGTCTCTCCTCCGTTCCGTGGGAACAGGCCCGCGGCATCGATAATCAATCAGCAGCCGTTTGAGAAGCACCGAATCCAGAAAGTGAGGCGTTCGCTCTTGCATGGGGGCGCGTCCCCGCGGGCCACTCGCGAGTGGAGGCTGCATGAGGCGGCGGACCCTCACTATGCGGCTGGATTAGAATGCCCGCCGTCTTGGTAGTTGGATACGCGGCCGTGAGCTGAGCGAATTCGCGCGATGTTGCCTATACATGCGCCGAGCTCGCCGGCATACGGCGTAGACTATCGCGCTTGTACTAAGGAAGATGGAAATTAGAACGAGTAGCAGCGGCATCAGCACATGAACTCTTTTGCTTCGTCAGAGCGCCTGTGAGTTGCGTCTTTAGCGAGCTTGGGAAGGCATCTTGCATCGGCTTCGTACAACCTCACGCAAGGTGCGATTCAAGTCCTTTCGGTCGTGCTTGTAGGAAATATAGTCATCTCGATTTGCAGAGGTGCCTATGTTCCTTCGTCCCCCTGTTTCCTTCTAAGCGCCTGTCACAAGATGGGTGGTGAATCTAACTAGAAAGGCCCATTCGCTGCCCGGCTGTCGACCGCTTCGGCAAAGCCAGTGCAATTGCCCTCCTAACTCAGCTCAACAAAGGCTCGTCCAGCAAAGGTGAACCGCCCCGGTTTGCCGGAGGCTATTTGGTTTAAGTTATGCCGCCATGGCGGGTTTGTTCCAGCATGGCGTAGTAGCGGCGCTCGGCTTCGGCCGGCGGGATGTTGCCGATGGGCTCCAGGAGCCGCCGGTTGTTGAACCAGTCGACCCATTCCAGGATCGCGAACTCGATGGCCTCGAAGCTGCGCCATGGCCCGCGCCGATGGATCACCTCAGCCTTGTAGAGACCGTTGATGGTTTCGGCGAGAGCGTTGTCATAGGAATCTCCGACGCTGCCGACAGAGGTTCGACACCAGCTTCAGCCAGGCGTTCGGTGTATTTGATCGAGACGTATTGGGCTGCCCCTGTCGCTGTGATGCACGAGCCCGCCACGATGGACCGGCCGCCGATTGTGCAGTGCCTGCTCCGGCGCATCGAGCACGAAGCCTGCATGCGCCGTGCGCGAGGCCCGCCAGCCCACGATCCTGCGGGCATAGGCGTCGATGACGAAGGCGACGTAGACGAAGCCGGTCCAGGTCGCGACATAGGTGAAGTCGGAGAGCCAGAGAACTTTCGGCCTTGGCGCCTTGAACTGGCGGTTGACGTGATCCAGCGGGCGGGGCGGCCTTGTCGCTGATCGTGGTTTTGACGGTTTTGCCGCGGATTACCCCTTGCAAGCCCATGTCCCGCATCAGTCGTGACACCGTGCAACGGGCAACATCGAAGCCTTTGCGCTTGAGCTGTGGCCAGACCTGCGCACGCCATAGACGGAGAAGTTCTCATCGAAGACGCGCCGAACCTCGATCTTCAGCGCGGCGTCCTGCCTGGCGCGCGCCGACCGCTTGGCCGGATCGCGCCGCTTGGCCACATGGGCATGGTAGGTCGAGGGGGCGATCGGCAACACCTTGCAGATCGGCTCGACCCCATGCGCCCCACGATGATCGTCGATGAAGGCGATCATGGCTTGGACCGGCGGTCGAGCTCCGCCATCGCAAAATAAGCGCTTGCCTTGCGCAGGATCTCGTTGGCCTGCCGCAGCTCACGGTTCTCCCGTTCCAGGGCCTTCAGCTTCTCGGCCATCTCAGCCGGAACACCGGCCCGCTGCCCGCTGTCGATTCTCGGCCTTCTTGAGCCAGTCATGCAGCGTCTGCGGTGTGCAGCCGATCTTGGCCGCAATCGAGGTCACTGCCGCCCAGCGCGACGGGTGCTCGCCGGCGTGATCCAGAACCATCCGAACCGCACGGTCGCGGACTTCAGGCGAAAACTTGTTCGTGGTCTTGCTTGTCATGGCTCCATCCTCTCAGGAGTTGGAGCCTCCGGCAAACCCGGGGCGGTTCAAAGGTATCGTTCTGTTACCGGTTTGGCGGCATCATAGGTTCGTGGCGAGCAGGCTGTTCGAAGCTTATCTACTCAACCCCGCAAGATAGCACAGAATGCGAGCCGAGCGGTCAGCCTAGAAGCACTCGCCCCACTAGCTCATTGATCTTCCCACGCAGCTCATCAAAGCGGCCCGGCGCACTCCTTCGAGAAGAAGTGCGCAGGGTTCGCCCCACATCGCCAGTATATCCGTGGCGATGCTGCCTCCAATGAAGCAATCCACATGGCAAAACTGAGGCTCGCTCCGCAGCCAAACTCAATAGTGGCCGGCTGCTACTCCACACCGAGGGCGACGAGCTTGAATTGTACGTAGCGTCACGTTGTGCGATGTCGAGTTGGCAAAGTCCGACAAGGTGCAGTGCGGAATTGGCAGGGAATGCGATAAATGTTGTTACGTTGCGCGTGGCGAGGAGAAGGCGTTCCGCTGTTCTTCATCTTCGTTGCAATTCTCTTGACCGTTGTGGGATAGCTTCCGCCGCGCTTGAACGCCGGTTTGAGTATGGGAACTCTCCCTGCTCTCTCGGCTTCGACATGGCCGGCAATCCCCTCCTGCGTGAGGGCCTGTATGCCTGCTACGAATTCTTTGGCGGCCTTGATCCGGACCTGTAGCGTTCTTTGTGAAGCCCCTTCACAATTGCGTTCCTTATGTGTCAGATTTTGACTCGCGTCTTCCTAGTCTGGGTGGCCAAATGCCGCGGGACCCTCTCAGTCGGACTTTGTTCGGCTCAAATCTCGACAGCGACTTCCAGCCCCTGTGGGAGGATGGTGATCGCGCGTTCTGCCGTGCGTGGCGCCAGCTCATCCATGGCAGCAGAACTGTCGTGCTTGTTGTGCGGCCGATCACGGAACACCCAGCGACGCTCGACCGCCTCGTCCACGAGTGTGAGCTGAGGGAGGAGCTAGACGAGGCATGGGCGGTGCGCCCATTGGAACTGGTCCGGGAATCTGGTCGTACCATGCTGGTCCTGGAGGATCCATGCGGCGAGCCGCTTCTAAACTTAGTTGGAGCCCGCATGGAGCCCCAGCGCTTCCTCCGCCTCGCCGTTGAAATCGCGACGGCCGTGGGCAAGCTTCACCGGCACGGCTTGATCCACAAGGACCTGAAACCCGCTCACATTCTGGTCAATTGCCCGGACGAACAGGTGCGGCTCACTGGGTTTGGTCTGGCTTCCCGTCTTTCGCGCGAGCGGGTGCCGCCTGAGCCTGCCGAGTTCATCGCCGGCTCGCTGCCCTACATGGCGCCCGAACAGACCGGACGAATGAATCGCTCAGTCGACTCTCGCAGTGATCTCTATTCACTTGGCGTGATATTCTACCAGATGCTGACCGGCGCGCTGCCGTTCACGGGCTCAGACCCGTTGGAGTGGATTCATTGTCATATTGCAAGAAAAGCAACACCGCCCCTCGAGAAATCGCAAAATGTCCCGGAGCCAATCTCTCACATTGTGATGAAACTCCTCGCGAAAACCGCCGAGGAACGCTACCAGACTGCCGCTGGCCTTGAACACGATCTGCAACACTGTCTGGCAGCATGGGCCAACCATGGTCGCATCGAGCCTTTTGAACTTGGCGCAGACGACACACCTGATCGGTTGATCGTCCCCGAGAAGCTCTATGGGAGAGCCCGCGAGATCGAGACCTTGCTTGGCTCTTTCGATCGAGCGGTGAAGAGCGGCGCGCCGAGGTTGGTGCTGGTTGCCGGTTATTCCGGCATCGGTAAGTCTTCGCTCGTTCAGGAGCTACACAAAGTACTCGTGCCCTATCGCGGGCTCTTGGCATCAGGCAAATTCGACCAAGTGAAGCGCGATGTGCCCTATGCGACACTAGTGCAGACCTTTCAGAGCCTTGTGCGTCCTCTTCTCAGCAAAAGTGAGGGCGAACTCGCGACCTGGCGGCAAGCGTTCCGGGAGGCGCTCGCTGGGAATGGACGGCTGATCGTCGAATTGATCCCCGATCTGAGCTTGGTTATCGGCGAGCAGCCCGCGGTAGCTGAGCTTCCAGCCCGTCAAGCGCAAATCCGTTTCCAGCTCGTGTTTCGTCGCTTTATTGGCGTGTTCGCCCGGCGAACCCATCCATTGGTGCTCTTCCTCGATGATTTGCAGTGGTATGACGCCGCAACACTCGACCTGATCGAGGATCTGCTGACCCAGCCGGATCTGCACCTGCTGCTTATTGGAGCTTACCGCAGCAACGAAGTTGATGCAGATCATCCGCTCAAACGCAAGCTCGAGTCCATCGGGAGAGCCGGCCTAAATCTACAGGAGATCACGCTATCGCCGCTCAGCGCAGACGACGTCGGGCAGTTGGTCGCGGATACCCTTCGCTGCGGACCAAAGCGTGCTGCCCCGCTTGCGAAGTTGGTGCATCAGAAAACGATGGGCAATCCGTTCTTCGCCGTTCAATTCTTGTCCGAACTAGCCGGAGAGCAGCTGTTGACGTTCGATCACGTGTCGGCGCGCTGGCGTTGGGATCTGCAGCGAATTCACGCAAAAGCGTACACCGAGAACGTCGTCGATCTGATGCTCGGCAAACTCATCCGGCTGCCAAAGGAAACGCAGGAAGCGCTGCAACAGCTGGCCTGTTTCGGCAACATCGCCGGGACGGCGGAGCTTGCGATTGTGCTCGAAATTTCAGAGGAACAGGTGCACGCGACCCTGTGGCCGGCAATCCGGCAGGAACTGATCGTGCGGCATGGGACAGCCTACCGCTTTGTCCACGATCGCGTTCAAGAGGCGGCCTACTTGCTGATGCCGGAATCCTCGCGCGCTCCTTCCCATCTGCGGATCGGTCGGATGCTCGCGGCACACATCCCTGCGCACAAACGCGAAGAGGCCATCTTCGACATTGTCAGTCAGCTCAATCGAGGCGTCGCGCTCATCGCTTCCGGTCAGGAGCGAGAGCAGCTCGCCGAGTTGAACTTCATGGCAGGGCAGCGTGCCAGGGCGTCGGCGGCCTACGCCTCGGCGCTTACATATTTCACCGTCGGTGCTGCGCTGCTCGCGCCCAATTCTTGGCAAAGGCGCCGCGAGCTCGCGTTCGCACTCGAGACCAGCCGGGCGGAATGCGAACTCTTGGTAGGCCAGCTGGAGATTGCAGAGCGTCTCTTGTCAGCACTGTCGAAGCGAGCTTTGAACGGGCCACAACGAGCAACGGTCGCATGTTTGCGGGTCGATCTTTACTTGACGCTAGGTCAGCACGGCCGGGCAGTGCTCATAGGTCTCGAATATCTTCGCGACGTCGGGATCGAGTGGTCGCAGCGTCCGACAGACCAGGAAATGCTGGCCGAATATCAGCGGATGTGGTCACAGCTGCCCGACGCAATCGAGGATCTTGCTGGTTTGCCTCGAATGACAGACCAGGCCACGCTTGCCACGCTCGCCGTGTTGACGCGGATTCTTCCGGCTGCAGGTTTCACGGACGCCAATTTATCCGCTTTAGTGATCTGCCGAGCGGTCAGCATCAGCCTCGAATACGGCAACACTGATGCTTCCTGCGCCCATTACGCATGGTTAGGCCGAATCTCGGCCGGACGCTTCGGTGACTACCAAGCGGCCGATAAATTTGGTCGTCTTGCTTGCGACCTGGTTGATCGCGGTGAGTTCTCTCGTTTTCGGGCTCACGTCTATTTGGCCGTCGGAGGCACCGTGATCCCGTGGACGAAGCCGCTTAGAGACGGCCGAGTTTTGATCCGGCGAGCCCTCGAAGCCGCGGTCAGTAGCGGTGATGTCATTTATGAGGCGTACAGTTCCGTCCATCTAACCGGAAGTATGATGATGGCCGGAGATCACCTGAAAGAGGTACAGAACGAGTTAGAGAAAAGCGCTGCTACGATCCGGAACAGAAAGGTACAATTTGCTGCTGAGGCGGTAGCCGCTCAGCTCGCAATCGTCAGAACCATGCGCGGCCTCACGCGCTCGCTCGGTTGCTTCGACGACCAACAATTTGACGAGCTAGACGTTGAACGATCGTTGGCAGGAAGTCCGGAGTCACCTAGCGAAACCGTTTACTGGATCCGCAAACTTCAGGCGCGCTTCCTATCCGGCGATTATGCTGCGGCTGTTGAGGCTCGCTCGAAGGCCGAGCCCAAACTATGGACCATACCAACAGAGCCCTTGACCGCGGAGTTTCACTTTTATGGTGCGCTGTCTCACTCGTGTTATTGCGACAGGCTGGGCGAAGGCGAACAACAGCCGCACCGAGATATCATTGATGCCCATTACAGGCAACTGCAGACATGGGCGACGAATTGCCCCGACAACTTCGAGAATCGGGCTGCCTTGGTCGGCGCTGAAATTGCGAGGTTAGAATGCCGGGATGCAGACGCAATGCGACTGTACGAACACTCAATCCAAACCGCAGGACGTAACGGTTTCCCCCACCACGAGGGGATCGCTTGTGAACTTGCAGCGCGCTTTTATGCTGCACGCGGTTTTGGCAGGATCTCCCGGGTTTACCTGCAGGACGCGCGGCGCGGCTACCTTCGTTGGGGAGCGGATGGTAAGGTGCGTCAACTCGAGGAGCTGCATCCGCATCTCATGCATCAGGAGGCCCCTCTCGCCGTGAATGGCATGACGATCGGAGCTCCGGTTGAGCATCTTGATCTGGCGACGGTGATCAAAGTGTCGCAGGCGATCTCCGGCGAGATTGTGCTTCAGAAGCTAATTGACAAGCTTATGCGGACTACCATTGAGCAGGCCGGCGCCGAAAGAGGTTTGTTGATTCTGCTGCATGGCGGCGAGCCACGGATCGAAGCGGAAGGCAAAACGGTAGCAGATGCCCTGGTTGTAAAGGTGGATGAACAGCCCGTAACTCCGATGGCTCTTCCCGAATCCGTGCTGCATTTCGTGCTACGTGTCCGCGAAAACGTGGTTCTCGAAGATGCTGTCGCCCAGCCTTCATTTGCCGAAGATCCTTATATCCGCGAGCGCAAAGCACGTTCTATTCTTTGCCTGCCACTGATCACGCAGGGCAAGCTGATCGGCGTACTTTATCTGGAGAATAATCTCGCCCCGCGCATATTCTCGGCTGCCCGAACGTCATTGCAGAAAATGCTTGCCTCTCAAGGTGCAACAGCCCTGGAAAACAGCCGGTTGTACAGCGAAGTTCACCAACGGGAGGCGAAAATCCGGCGCTTGCTGGACGCTAACATCATCGGAATCTTTATCATTCACGAAGGGGGCGAGATCATCGAGGCAAATCAAGCCTTCCTCACGATGGTTGGATACGACCAAGAAGATCTCCTCGCAGGTCGAGTGAACGGTCTCGACCTGACGCCTCCAGAATGGCACGAGCGCACATTGGGTGCTCGGACAGAAGCAAAAAGAACCGGTGCTGTTCAGCAGTTCGAGAAAGAGTACGTCCGCAAAGATGGCAGTCGCGTGCCAGTGCTAATTGGCCTCGCC
Source organism: Bradyrhizobium sp. Kon56 (assembly GCF_055807635.1). Classification (NCBI taxonomy): domain Bacteria; kingdom Pseudomonadati; phylum Pseudomonadota; class Alphaproteobacteria; order Hyphomicrobiales; family Nitrobacteraceae; genus Bradyrhizobium; species Bradyrhizobium sp. Kon56. The sequence goes on from NZ_JBVVOU010000032.1 coordinate 70,094, forward strand.
ACGTTCGATGCGCAACTCGACCAAGGTGTTGGCTTCGTCCTGGACCTGACAGAGCGAAAGAGAGCGGAAGCGGAAGCCCGTGAGAGCGAACGGCGTTATCGCGAGACTCTGATGGGCCTTGCACACGCCAATCGGATCACGACAATGGGGCAGCTGGCCGCCTCGATCGCCCACGAGGTCAACCAGCCGATTGCCGCGATCAGCAGTAATGCAGGGGCAGGGCTAAATTGGCTCGGTGCTCAACCGCCGAATCTGGAAGAGGTTCGGCAGACCTTCGGTTTGATTGTCCGTGACAGTATGCGCGCAGGAAACGTGATCCGTCGGATCCGCGCTCTTATGAATAAAGCTCCTATGCAGACGGAGCTTCTTGCGATTGACGAATTGATCGTAGAGGTGCTGGCCCTAGTCCACGCGGAACTGGCAAAAAATGATGTGTGGGTGCAGACCCTACGGCCTGAGGCTTTGCCGCTCGTTCGAGCGGATCGCGTTCAGGTGCGGCAGGTGATCCTCAATCTGATCACGAACGCCATCGAGGCCATGAGCGTGATCAAGGAAGGCGACCGCGAATTGCTGATCAGTGCCCGGACGGATGGTGCGAATAGCGTATTGGTCAGTTTTCGCGATACGGGTCCAGGGCTCGATCCAAACAGCGCAGACCGCGTGTTCGAGGCTTTTTACAGCACCAAATCCGAGGGCATGGGCATGGGACTGGCCATTTGCCATTCCATTATTGAGGCGCATGGGGGCCGGATGTGGGCGGGCCCGAATGATCCTCGCGGGGCGATCTTTCAGTTCAGCATGCCCATTGCGCCGGAGGGCGTGAATCGGGGGGAACAGGTGTCTTGAACGTCTTAGGCTCGATTTCGATGTCGAGCAGGGGTGCTCCGGGAGGCAATGTGACAGAAGCGAGCCGCGTGACGTTCGTAATGTGAAACATTCGCATTTCTTGCTGTCCCGTCGGCGAGTGTGGGAGCGACCGCAGATTGTCGCGAATTGTCAGAAAATCTGAATCTGACCGCAGCGGCCAGATTCAAGACGGTTTGAGGGCTCTTTGCAAACGTCGTGAGCCTTGCAGGGCGTCAAGCGGAATCAGACGAAGGCAGTAGACGGAGTGTTCGCGAGAATGACGTCAATGGCCATAGAGGAAATGGAGAAAATCTAAGTGATAAGGGATCGTTTACAACCCGTCGTGCGGTTGGTTATCCCTTCGGAATGAGGTGAGCCACTCGACGAGATTCGTCACGGTCGCTCTTGGACAAGCCCTCAATCACGCCGGCGCGATCCGCTGCTTTGCGGTTCTGACTCATCTTCCGCGTGCCTTCGAGCCGTGTAATTTGCAATGGCGGACCGACAATCCCCTTAAGCTGCGCTTTGATGAAGTCGGCAGGGGCGTCGGAGACGGCCCAGCGGTCTTTGCCCGCCGAGTGGTCATGCGCATCGGTCACTCGCGTGACTACCTCCAGCAGTCGATCGGCATCATCGAAGAAGTCGACCGGCCCGTAGGCATGCACCGCGACTTAGTTCCAGGTCGGTACGGCCTCGCCTCTCTCCTGCTTCGTCACGTACCAGGAAGGGCTGATATAGGCTCGCGGCCCAGTGAAAATAGCCATCGCTTCGGGTCATGTCCCCGGTGGTGGTGTAGCTCGGTAGAGCAAAGCCGCCGGACGCGCGCCTTCAAATAGCGCCGTAGCGGGCGGGCGGCTTTGCGGTGGTCACCGGCAGTTCTCCGGTAGGATCGGGTTGCGACACGCCAACGCAACCGAGGAACCACCGATGA
>NZ_JBVVOU010000033.1:0-71581 GCF_055807635.1 Bradyrhizobium sp. Kon56
GGTGCAAACCGCGGCAGGCCATTCCTCACGGAACAGGTCGAGAATAACTGATCGCGCTATTACAAGGGTGGGCAAAGCGGAGCGTGCCCACCATCCAGGTCAAAGATTGAAGCAGACATGGTGGGCACGGCGCTTTGCGCCTTGCCCACCCTACGGCACCGTTATCGCGGCGCGCGCTTGGCCAAAATCCGCTGCAACGTGCGCCGATGCATGTTGAGCCTGCGTGCCGTCTCCGAGACGTTGCGGTTGCACATCTCGTAAATGCGCTGGATGTGTTCCCAGCGCACGCGGTCGGCCGACATCGGGTTCGCCGGCAACTCGGACTTGTCCGAGCCGGTCGACAGCAGCGCCGCGACGACGTCGTCGGCGTCCGCGGGTTTCGAGAGATAATCGACCGCGCCCATCTTCACCGCGGTGACGGCGGTGGCGATGTTGCCATAGCCGGTCAGCACGATCGCGCGGGCGTCGGGGCGCTTCTTCTTCAGCGCCGAGACCACGTCGAGACCGTTGCCATCACCGAGCCGCAGATCGACCACGGCGAATGCCGGCGCCGCCTTGCCGATCTGCGCCAGACCGTCCGAGACGGTGTCGCATGACGTCACCGCAAAGCCGCGCGTTTCCATGGCGCGCGACAGCCGCTCCAGAAACGGCTTGTCGTCCTCCACGATCAGCAGCGAGCGGTCGGTCTGTTCGTTCAGTTCGGCGATGGCGTTCAAGGTTTCGTCCTCTCTCCAGCGCGTCTACATATGGCGGCGCAATCGGGCGGTGCCAAGGGCGCCAATGGTCGATCGGCCCCGTTGTGCGACGCAAGGTCGCGGCCTATCCTATTGTTTCTTCGAAGGTCTCGATAGCCTCAAAACGGTCTCGCGGCCACGTGATCTGGACCACTGCGCCATGGTCCGGAAAGGTCCGGTTGGTAAACGAGACCTTGGCGCCGGTGCGCTCCAGCAAGGTGCGCGCGATGAACACGCCGAGCCCGAGGCCGCCGCCTTCGTCCTTGCTGCGCCGCCGCGACAAATAGGGCTCGCCGATCCGGTTCAGGATGTCAGGCGGAATCCCGGGACCATCGTCGGAGATCACGAGCTCGATTGTGTCCTTGTTCCACCACGCATTCACCTCGACGGTGGTGCGGGCGAAATCGACCGCGTTCTCGACGATATTGCCGACGCCGTAGAGGATCGCCGGATTGCGCGAGCCGACCGGTTCGGCCACGATGGCGACGGCGATGCGCACCTTGATATCGACGCCGAAATCGCGGTGCGGCGCCACCACCTCCTCGATCAGCTCCGACAGCTTCATGCGGTCGAACGGCGCGCCGGTGGAGGAGAGCTGGGTGATCTTGCTCAATATGTCGCGGCAACGCTGCGTCTGCTCGCGCAGGGTCTTCAGGTCGGCGGCAAAGTTCGGCTCCTTCACCGTCTTCTCCAGCTCGCGCGAGATCAGGAAGATCGTCGCGAGGGGCGTGCCGAGCTCGTGCGCTGCGGCTGCGGCCAGGCCGTCGAGCTGGGTCAGATGCTGCTCGCGCGTCAGCACCAGCTCGGTCGCGGCCAGCGCGTCGGCGAGCTTGCGCGCCTCCTCGGTGACCTGGAACGAGTAGAGGCTGGTGACGCCGATCGCGAGCGCGATCGAGAGCCAGACGCCGACGAGATAGATCGGCGGCAGCACCAGCGGATCATCAGAATCCCAGGGCAGCGGCAGATGGAAGAAGAACAGGACCGAGGCGCAGGCGACAGCCAGCACGCCGAGGCCGAAGGTGAAGCGGGCCGGCAGCGCCGTCGCGGAGATCAGCACGGGCGCGAGGAACAGGAACGAGAACGGGTTCTGGAGTCCGCCGGTGAAGAACAGGAGACCCGCCAGCTCCACGATGTTGAGCGCGAGCAGTCCGGCCGCCTGCATCGGCTCCAGCCGCTGCAGCGGATTGGACACGGTCTGGAGCGCCAGATTGAGCGCCGCCGACAGGGCGATGATGCTGACGCAGGGAACGATCTCTACATTGAATTCCAGCCCCTGCGCCACGATGAAGATCGCGGCGAGCTGGCCGAGCACCGCGAGCCAGCGCAGTCGCAGGATCGTATCCAGGCGGATATGCCGCTGCGCGGGGCGAAAGTCGGAAGCGGCAAGTTCGGTCATTTCGGCCAATGGGGCGTGCCTTCTCGATCACAAGCGCGCGGCTCACGGAACCGCCGGATTACAAGCCTTGCGCTCTCCGCTGCAATAGCAGAAGAACGCCCAGCATGACGGAGAATGACAAGGCTTCAAGCTGGCCGACTGTCGCGGATCGCAGCCTCTCCGCGGCAATCGCGGTCGATCACCTGGTCAAGGTCTACAAGCAGACCCGCGCCGTCGACGACATCTCCTTTTCGCTTCCGCGCGGCAGCATCACCGGGCTGCTGGGCGGCAACGGCGCCGGCAAGACCACGACCATCGCGACGATCATGGGCCTCGTGCTGCCGACCTCCGGCCGCGTGCAGGTGCTCGGGCATCGGATGCCGGAGGACAGCGCGTCCGTGCTGGGTCGGATGAACTTCGAGAGCCCCTATGTCGACATGCCGATGCGGCTCACGGTGCGTCAGAACCTCACGGTGTTCGGCAAGCTCTATGCGGTGAAGAACCTCTCCGATCGCATCGCTGAGCTCGCCGACGATCTCGATCTCACCGAGTTCATCGACCGCGCCAACGGCAAGCTCTCCGCAGGACAAAAGACGCGCGTTGCGCTCGCCAAGGCGCTGATCAACCAGCCCGAGCTGCTGTTGCTGGACGAGCCGACCGCCTCGCTCGATCCCGACACCGCCGACTGGGTCCGGGGGCATCTGGAGCGTTATCGCATGGCGAACAACGCCACCATCCTCTTGGCGTCGCACAACATGCTCGAGGTCGAGCGGCTCTGCGATCGCGTCATCATCATGAAGCGCGGCCGTATCGAGGACGACGATACGCCCGAAGCCATCATGGCCCGCTACAACCGCACCACGCTGGAAGAGGTGTTTCTGGACGTCGCGCGCGGAAGGGTGAACGGCGCGCAGGAGGTGGCACGATGAGCCAGGCCGTATGTTGCGACCGTAGCCCGGGTGAGCGAAGCGATACCCGGGAACGCCGCCAGCAAGGTCCCGGATATCGCTTCGCTCATTCGGGCTACGCGGTGCCGCAATGACCGAACTCTCCCTCCACCGCGGCATCTCCGTCCACCGCATTGGCGCGATGATCCTGCGCTATTGGTACCTGTTGCTGTCGTCCTGGCCGCGGCTGCTCGAGCTGCTCTACTGGCCGGCGCTGCAGGTCATCACCTGGGGCTTTCTGCAGCTTTACATCGCGCAGAATGCCAACTTCTTCGCGCGTGCCGGCGGCACCCTGATCGGCGCCGTCATTCTCTGGGACATCCTGTTTCGCGGGCAGCTCGGCTTTTCGATCTCGTTCCTGGAAGAGATGTGGGCGCGCAACCTCGGCAATCTCATGATGAGCCCGTTGAAGCCGATCGAATTTCTGCTGTCCCTGATGATCATGAGCCTGATCCGGCTCGCGATCGGCGTCATCCCCATGACGCTGCTCGCGTTATTCCTGTTTCACTTCAATGTTTATGCGCTCGGCGTGCCGCTGATCGCGTTCTTCTGCAATCTGATCTTCACGAGCTGGTCGGTCGGCATTTTCGTCTCCGGACTGGTGCTGCGAAACGGCCTCGGCGCCGAGAGCATCGTCTGGACCTTGATGTTCGGCATCATGCCGCTCGCCTGCGTCTACTATCCCGTCAGCGTGCTGCCGGTCTGGTTGCAATACATCGCCTGGACGCTGCCGCCGACCTACGTGTTCGAAGGGATGCGCGCGCTGCTGATCGAAAACACCTTCAGGACCGATCTGATGCTGAGCGCGTTGGCCATCAACGCGGTGCTGTTGCTTGCATCTTTTGGGGCATTCCTTGCCCTTTTGCGCAGCGCCAGGATGCAGGGCTCGCTGCTGTCAGGCGGCGAATAACGTCACTTTCTCGTGGATTCTGCCCGGTTTGGGCACCTCGGCCACGTAGATGTACGGAACCATGCATTGACGCAATATTACGCATTCGGCAGTATGCTGCGATGCGAAGAGGAATATAGCGATGCCGATTGGTGAGTTTGGCGGCGCGCCGCCCCTGGTGGCCGAAGGCAGTCCTGTCCTGACGACGCCGATGTACTGGATGTACGAGATGGGGCAAGCCTCTCTCAATCCGGCGCGTGCGATCACGGACGCGACCAAGCTCCTGTTTCAGAATCCGCTGAACCCCTGGGCACGCACCGAGGTTGGCAAGTCGGTTGCCGCGGCCTGCGAATTGTTCGAACGCACCACCCGCCGCTACGGCAAGCCGGAATGGGGCCTCAACGACACCGAGGTCAACGGCATCCGCGTTCCCGTCGAGGTCCGCTCGGTCTGGGAAAAGCCGTTCTGCCGCCTGCTCTACTTCGATCGCAAGTTCGCCCGTCCACTGCGCAGTCCGCATCCACGCGTGCTGATCGTCGCTCCGATGTCCGGCCATTACGCGACGCTCCTCCGCGGTACCGTCGAGGCTTTCCTGCCGGCGCATGAGGTCTACATCACCGATTGGGCCGATGCCCGCATGGTGCCGCTCAGCGACGGCCGCTTCGATCTTGACGACTACATCGACTACGTCATCGAGATGCTGCATGTCCTCGGCGGCAACACGCATGTGCTGGCGGTGTGCCAGCCCTCGGTTCCCGTCGTCGCTGCCGTTTCGATTATGGAAGCGCTACGCGATCCCTTTGTGCCGACCTCGATGACGCTGATGGGCGGCCCGATCGACACCCGGCGCAATCCGACTGCGGTGAACAACCTGGCCCAGGAGCGCGGCATCGACTGGTTCCGCAACCACGTCATCACCAAGGTGCCGTTCCCGCATCCGGGTATGATGCGCGACGTCTATCCGGGCTTCTTGCAGCTCAACGGCTTCATCAGCATGAATCTCGACCGGCATATGGATGCCCACAAGCAGCTATTCGCCAACCTGGTGAAGGGCGACGGCGACCTCGTCGACAAGCATCGTGACTTCTACGACGAATATCTCGCGGTGATGGATCTCTCCGCCGAGTATTACCTGCAGACCGTCGACACCGTGTTCGTGAAGCATTCGCTGCCGAAGGGCGAGATGACCCATCGTGGAACACGCGTCGATCCCTCCAAGGTCACGCGCGTCGCGTTGATGACCGTCGAAGGCGAGAACGACGACATCTCCGGCATCGGTCAGACCGAAGCAACGCACACATTGTGCAGCTCGATTCCCGATCACCGCCGCGTTCATTACGTCCAGAAGGGCGTCGGACATTACGGCGTGTTCAATGGCTCGCGCTTCAAATCGGAAATCGTGCCGCGCATCCACGACTTCATGGTCTCGGCGGCGAATCCGAGCTCATTGCAGGCTCTCGCGGCCGAATAATCGCGTTTTTCGGCTTTCCCGCTGAAAATCGACGCCCTGTCGGAGGCTCCGACAGGGGCGAGTTCCCGCTAGATTCGCGGTATTTAGGTAGCTTTGTAGGAGTGAGTCCAACCTCACCCCTTGGGGGTGCCACATGCGCCGAACGGGGGCGAAAAAAGCCGGTTCCAACCCCAGTCTGTAGGGTCTCCCGGACGCCAGACCCCTGTATATTGGGCAAATGATTTGTTTTTGCGCCGAGCGCTTTCCCTGGCGGCGGTTATGGCAGAATCCGGGCGCTCTCCTGCCCCCCGGACTGACAGACATGGCCACTCGCGCACTCCTCTATCGGCGGCCCCACGAGCCGAAGACCCTCCTGATCACCCATGGATCGCAATATTTTGCGATTCGACTGCGCCGGCATCGCCGCGCGCGCCGTTACACGCTCAGAATTCATCCGAGCGATCGCGAAGCCATCCTCACCATGCCGCCGCGCGGCACGCTCGCCGAAGCAAAAGACTTCGCGCAGCGCCACGGCGCGTGGATCGCGGCACGTCTCGGCCGTTTGCCGAAGGCCGCGCCGTTCCAGCCTGGCACAGTGATACCACTTCGCGGCACGGCCCATCGCATCGTTCATCGCGCCGGCACGCGCGGTACGGTGTGGACGGAAGTGCGCGACAGCGGGGAGCGGATTCTCTGCGTCGCCGGCGGCGTCGAGCATGCGGACCGTCGCATCAGCGACTTCCTCAAGCGCGAGGCTCGCCGCGACCTTCAGCGTGCGGCGGAATCCTATGCCGCCGAGCTCGGCGTCAAGGTCAAGCGGCTCTCGATCCGCGATCAATCCAGTCGTTGGGGCTCCTGCACCTCGGCCGGCTCGCTGTCGTTCTCCTGGCGCCTGATCCTCGCGCCGCCCTACGTGCTCGACTATCTCGCCGCCCACGAGGTCGCCCATCTCGTTGAGATGAACCACTCAGCGCGGTTCTGGCGCGTCTGCGGGAAGGTCTGCCCGTCGATGGAGCGCGCCAAGAAGTGGCTCGATACGTACGGCAACGACCTGCACCGCTACGGGGTCGAGGATTAGGCCCTCGCTGCCAACCTCCATCTGACGCTGTCATCGCCCGGCTCGACCGGGCGATCCAGTGTTCCGAGGCGGTTGTTATTGAACCGAGAGGCCGCGGCGTACTGGATGCCGCGTTCTCGGGAATGACAGTTGAGAATGCGGCGACGTCCGCGCGTACTCAATTCATCCCTCTGCTCAGGCGCTGACATCCGCGCTTGTCCCCGGCTGCGTGCGCGAGGCGAGATAGGATGACTGCAATTGCACGCCGGCCTTCTGGCCCTCGGCCAGCATCGCCTGGAAGGCTGCGTCGAGTTGTTCGCGGCTATAGGTTGCGGAGCTGCTTTCACGCGGGGTCCATTGCGATTGCGTGATCGCGGTGGAAGCTTTTTCAACGGTGCCACCGAGCCGCTCGGCGTATCTGTCGGCCCGCCACTGCGCCAGATCCGGTCCACTCAGATCGGGTGGATCCTCCAGCTTGCCGATCTTTCCAGCCGCCTCGTTGGTCATCGTTGAGGACCCGCCATTGTACAGGGTGGCGACCACCTTGCCGTCGACCTTCACCTGAGCATAGGTGTTCTCAGGGGCATCGTCCGAGACGACCGACTGAGTTGCGCTCGTGTCATGGGTCATCAGCCAGTTCGATGCCATGAGGTCGCGCAGGTGAGGATTGTCCGCCGCCGATATCGACTTGGCGCCTGTCAGGGGCTTGACCTGCGAGACGTCAATCCGAAAGCCGTCGGTCGCAGCATCAGTCGCATCCGGTCCCGCCGGCTGAAGACTCGATGTCCTATTCGAAGCGGACGTTGATGCGGGTCGCAGATGAGGCAACGCCGCGCTGGATACACCCGACATCATGGAACGCTCTCCGATACTTGCTCAACCTGTGAGAGCAAATCCCGGGCCGCCGACCGGAGCTTGAAGAGACTGGTGTTTTTGCGTTCCGGGAGCTGCGGGGATCGGCCGATTTTGCCATGGTAGGCAGGACTTGCCGAAGACGACACCGGTGGCGAACCGGGAGAGCCGAGATAGCGGCCGCGTTCGGGATGATGGCGGAACGGTTCTGTTTTGCCCGAGGTGTCAAATGGCTTTGCTGTCAGAATCAGCCGTCTTGCGACTCACGCAAGCCGTTGATTTCGTTATCCTCGGCTACTGTGCATGGGGTTGTTTTCGCTTGTTTTTGTTTTGAGGTCACCCGGACCTCAGGTCGGCGCTAGCGATTCCCGCCGAACAGCCGGTCCATCAGCCAGCCATCGAGTCCTGCGGCTGCCTCCGGTCGCGCATTGGCGCGCGTGGGGGGTGGGCGATAGCCGCCGTTGCTGGCCGGTGCGGGTCCGGGCGCTGCCGCTGTTGGCGGCGACACCTGCGACGTCGCCTGCGCCAGGTTCGACAGGCCCCAGCCACCTGGAGAGCTCGGCAAGGCTGCTACCGGCACGCCCTCGTGCGCTGTGCGCATGAAGCGCGACCAGACTTCGACCGGCAAGCCGCCGCCGGTGGCCTTCTTGGTCGGCGAGTTGTCGTCATTGCCGAGCCACACGCCGGTGACGAGGTTGGCGGTGTAGCCGATGAACCAGGCGTCGCGGTAGTCCTGGCTGGTGCCGGTCTTGCCGGCCGCTGGCCAGCCCGGGATCTCCGCCTTCTTGGCGGTGCCGCTGATCAGCGTTTCCCGCATCATCGCGTTCATCATGCCGACATAGCGCGGGTCGACCACCTGGTTGTGCTCGTCCGCCTGGCGCATGTAGAGCAGCTTGCCACTGAGCGTCCTGATCCGCGTGACGACATGCGGCGTCGCCGTGAAGCCGCCATTGGCGAAGGGTGCATAGGCGCCGACCAGCTCGACCATCGAGACTTCGGAGGTGCCGAGCGCGATCGAGGCGTTGGGCTCGAGTTTCGAGGAGATGCCGAGCCGGTGCGCGGTGCGCACCACGTTCTTCGGCCCGACCTCGAGGCCGAGGCGAATGGCGACCGTGTTGAGCGACATCGCGAGCGCCTGGGTCAGCGTCACCGCGCCGAAATATTCGTGGGTGTAGTTCTCAGGCCTCCAGCCCTTGACCTCGATCGGCGCGTCCTGGCGGACCGTGTCGGGCGTCAGCCCCTGCTCGAGCGCGGTCAGGTACACGAACGGCTTGAACGAGGAGCCCGGCTGGCGCCGGGCGGTGACCGCGCGGTTGTACTGGCTCTCGGAATAGTTCCGCCCGCCCACCATGGCGCGAACCGCGCCGTCAGGCGTCATCGCCACCAGTGCGCCCTGGCTGACATTGAATTTCACGCTCTTGGCCGCGAGCTCGTCGATGATGGCGGCTTCCGCCACGCTCTGGAGCTTCGGATCGATCGTGGTCTCGACCTTGATGCTCTCGTCGATCTGGCCGACCAGATCGTCCAGCACCTCGCCGATCCAGTCGGCGACGTAATTGACCGTGCCGGCGCCGACCGGCTTCACATTGTAGGAGGGCTGGCCGATCGAGGCCTGCGCCTGCGCTTCGGTGATGAATTTGGCATCCGCCATCGCCGTGAGCACGATTTTCGCGCGCGCTTCTGCGCCCTCAGGGTTGCGGTTCGGCGCGAGCCGCGAGGGCGATTTGACGAGACCGGCCAGCATCGCCGCTTCCGCGACGGTGACGTTCTTGGCCGATTTGCCGAAATAGCGCTGCGCGGCGGCCTCGACGCCGTAGGCGCCGGAGCCGAAATAGACGCGGTTGAGATAGAGCTCCAAGATCTCGTTCTTGGAATGCTTGCGCTCCAGCCAGATCGCGAGCTCCGCTTCCTGCAGCTTGCGCGCCATGGTGCGCTCCTGGGTCAGGAACAGGTTTTTCGCCAATTGCTGCGTCAGCGTCGAGCCGCCCTGCGACACGCCGCGATGGAGCACGTTGGTGACGAGCGCGCGCAGGATGCCCACGGGATCGATGCCGAAATGCGAATAGAAGCGTCGATCCTCGATGGCGATGAACGCCTTGGGCAGATATTGCGGCAGATCCTTCAGCGAGACGTTGGCGCCGGCCATCTCGCCGCGTTGCGCCAGCATGCTGCCGTCCATGCCGACGATCTGGATCGTCGGCGGCCGCTTGGGGATTTCCAGCGACTGGATCGGCGGCAGATGAGCGCCGACATAGATCACGACGCCGATCACGGCGATGGCGCCCCATAGGCCCAGCACCGCGCCCCAATAGACCAGGCGACCAAGGCTCGCGCCGATGCGTGACTTCGATCGCCGCTTGGGGCTGCCGCGGCCGGCTGGCGCCTTCCGCTCGCGCGGCGGCTCGTCGCCGGCATCCTCGCTCTTGCGCTTGGCAGATGACTTCGTTGATTTCTTCGGCTTCTCATCGCCGCCAGGAATGCGGTCGGCCGCGGTCAGGCGCAGATCGGCGAGTGCCGCAGGCAAGCCGAACAACGGCTCCTTCCGCCCACCCTTTTTCTTTCCCAACCCCATACGCAAACGCCCGGTCAGCCCGCCCCGCCGCACGCTAGCGGTCGCTGTTTAAGGCCCGGTTACCCAGAGCTTAACGCGCGATTAGGAGGTGCGGCATTCGCTGGCCGCAGTTCCGCTGGGAGGTCGGCAGAGCTAGGATCGCCGGCATAAAAGAAAAGGAAACTCAGATGGGCCACATCGATCCAACCAAGGAGATTTTCGCGCAGTTCCGGGACAACGACCGTCCCGGCCCGATCCACATGCTCAACCTGGTGCGCTTACGCAAGGAGGCAGCCTATCCAGATGGCCGCAAGGCGAGCGGCGCGGAAGCCTATGCGGCCTATGGCCGCGAGAGCGGCCCGGTGTTCGAACGCCTCGGCGGCCGCATCGTCTGGCAAGGCAAATTCGAGTTGATGCTGATCGGCCCCGAGACTGAGCGCTGGGACCATTGCTTCATCGCCGAATACCCAAGCGTCGCCGCGTTCGTCGAGATGATCCGCGATCCCGTCTATCGCGAAGCGGTTAAGCACAGGCAGGCCGCCGTGGAGGATTCACGGCTCATTCGGCACGCGGTGCTGCCGGTGGGCAAGAACTTTGGCGAGGTGCCGGCCTGAGCGGCGTCGGCGGAACTCCCTCCTCAAGGTGGATGGCCGGGCTTGACTCGGCCATCCACGCCTCACCTGCTTGCTCCGAGAGAACTAACCCGCCGGACCCGCATCTTCCAGGAGCGGGCCGAACAGCTCCCAGCGTTCGCCGTTGAACTTCATCATCTGAAGCTGCTTGTTGACGCGGTAGTCGGTCGCCGAGGTGTTGGCCTTGATGCCGGGCAGGGCGATATCGCTGGTCACGTCCTTCAGCGAAGCCGCCTGCTTCATGACGTTTTCGCGCGTCAGGTTGTCGCCGCACTGCTGCAGCACGTGGGCCAAAAGCTGGGCGGTACCGTAGCCGTAGGTATTGAAGTTCGAATCCTTGTCGCCGTCCGGATAGTACTTCGCCATGAAGTCGAAATACTTCTTCAGGCCGGCATCGTCCTTCCAGGTCGGATCGAGCGGATCCTTGCCGTAATTGACGCTGATCACGCCCTTGGCGGCGTCGAGACCGGCAGGCTTCATCACCGCGCCGACCGAGGTGGCGTTGATGTCGACGATCTGCACCGGCTTCCAGCCGATCTCGCCGATCTTCTTGATCGCCTGCGCCGCTTGCTTCGGCGTGCTGGCGCTGAAGAACAGATCGGCGCCGGCATCCTTGATCTTGAGGATCTGCGAATCGACGGTCGGGTCCGAGACTTCGTAGGAGGACTCGTTGACGATCATCTTGGCGGCCTTGTCGCCGAGCCCGGCCTTGATGCCGTTCAGATAGTCCTTGCCGAGATCATCGTTCTGATAGAGCACGCCGACTTTGGCGTTTGGATATTCCTTCAGGATGTACTGGCCGTAGATGCGGCCCTCGACGAAATAGTTAGGGTTGTAGCCCATCGTCCACGGAAAGTTCTTCGGGTCCGTGAACTTCGAGGCGCCGGTGGCCGCGAACAGCTGCGGCACTTTCTTGGAGTTGAGATATTTTTGCACGGCCGCATTCGATGGCGTGCCGATGATCTGGAAGGTCAAGAGCACCTCGTCGCTCTCGACCAGCTTGCGCACCTGCTCCACTGCTTTTGGCGGCGAGTAAGCGTCGTCATACTGGATCAGATTGATCTTGCGGCCGTTGATGCCGCCCTGGTCGTTGATCATTTTGAAATAGGCGGCCTGGGTCTTGCCGATCGACGCGTAGGCCGATGCCGGTCCCGAGAACGGCACGGTCTGGCCGACTTTGATCTCGGTATCGCTAGCCCCCGGATCATATTTCTTCTGGGCATTGGCCGCCGAGACCGATAGCGCCAGGGTCAGCGCCGTTGCCGTGGCCAGATGCAGCATTCCATTCCTCATTCGCATTTCCTCAATGTTTGTTGCCGGTGATCAATCAGGTGCGCCTGTGCGCACCTGATGTCACCGCTGACGGCGATAGTGGATGAGGCGTTGTTGCAACGCAAGTTTGGGCGTGCGCCCGCAGTTCGTAGCATGCGCGGCTGCGCAGCAGGTTTGTAAGGTGGGCAGCGCCGGCGGATGCGCGAAGTGCAGTCCGCCGGGCGTAACCCGCCCTATGAGATATCCGAGAGGCTAACCCGCTGGACCCGCATCCTCCATGATCGGGCCGAACAGCTCCCAGCGTTCGCCGTTGAACTTCATCATCTGCATCTGCTTGTTGACGCGGTAGTCGTTCGGCCCGGTGTTGATCTTGATGCCGGGTAGCGCGAAGCTCGGGGTGAAGTCCTTGATGTTAGCGACCTGCTTCATCACGTTCTCACGCGACAGGTCGTCGCCGCACTGTTTCAGCACCTGCGTCAGCAATTCGGCGACTGAATAAGCATAGGTGTTGACGGTATTGAGCTTGTCCCCTTCGGGGAAATACTTGTCCATGAAGGCAAAGAACGCTTTCACGCCCGGATCGTCCTTCCACTGCGGATCGCCGGGCTCCTTGCCGTATTGGGTGGAGATGATGCCCTTGGAGATGTCGAGACCGGCCGGCTTCAACGTCGCCGAGATCGGGCTCGCGTTGATGTCGAGAATGTGCACCGGCGTCCAGCCGAGCTCGGCGACCTTCTTGATCGCCTGCGCCGCGAATTTGGGTGTCGAGGCATCATAGAAAAGATCGGCGCCCAACGACTTCAGTTTGACCACCTGCGAGTCCACCGTCGGATCGGTGACCTCGTAGGACACCTCGCCGACGATCATGCTGGCGGCCTTGTCGCCGAGACCGCTCTTGAGGCCGGCGAGATAGTCGCGGCCCATGTCGTCGTTCTGGTAGAGCACGCCGATCTTGGCGTTCGGATGCTCCTTGAGGATGTACTTGGCGTAGATGCGTCCCTCGGACACGTAGTTGGGATTATAGGCGATGGTCCAGGGATAGTTCTGCGGATCGTTGAAGCGCGCGGCGCCGGTCGAGGCCAGCAGTTGCGGGATCTTCTTGCCGTTGAGATATTTTTGCACGGCAGCGTTCGCGGCCGTGCCGATGATCTGGAAGGTGAACAGCACCTCGTCGCCTTCGACGAGCTTGCGCACCTGCTCGACCGTCTTCGGCGGCGAATAGGCGTCGTCATACTGGATCAGATTGATCTTGCGGCCGTTGATGCCGCCCTGATCGTTGATCATCTTGAAGTAGGCGGCCTGGGTCTTGCCGATATTGGCGTAGACGGAATAGGGCCCGGAGAACGGCACGGTCTGGCCGATCTTGATCTCGGTGTCGCTCGCGCCGGTGTCGTATTTCTTCTGGGCGAGAGCTTGGTTGGCGGAGAACGCGAAGGCGAGCGCCGCCGTGGCGGTGATGAAGGCTCTGCGATTGCTCATGTGGGCTTGTTCCTCCTGACGGAATTTCCGACCGACGGTCTTGTCCCGTTGATTGCCAACGGTCGCCATCGCTGTCGGAGATTGTGGAGGAACGGCAGGCGCCGCGCAAGGATCGCGGTGCCGCGCTATGGCATCTCAGGTCAGGAACAAGGCCAACAGCGCGAGCGCCGCCGGCAGCGCCTGCACGATCAGGATCCGCGTGCTGACGGTCGCCGCGCCATAAGCGCCGGCCACGATCACGCAGAGCAGGAAGAACGCCTTGATCTGGAACGCGAAGGCCGGATTGCCGTGCACCAGCCCCCAGACCAGGCCGGCGGCCAGGAAACCGTTATAGAGTCCCTGGTTCGCGGCCAGCACCTTGGTGATCGCTGCCTTCTCCGGCGTGTTGCGGAAAACCTTCAAGCCCTGCGGCTTGTCCCAGAGCAACATCTCCAGGATCAGGAAGTAAGCGTGCAGTGCGGCGACCAGCGCCACCAGGATATTCGCGATCCAGATCAAGTTGAGCTCCCCCAGCGTCAGCTTTCGGGTGGACGCTAGCACGGCTGGCGTGGCAAGTGCGATGGCGTGTTTCGATGCAATGGTGCCGCAATGCCCGCGCGACCGACCAAACCGCCTGTAAGCTTCGGCCTCGATCGGCTGGCGACGCCGATCGGGATCGCGCTGCTGATCACCGACGCTGAGGGCGCCTTGCGCGCGCTCGACTGGGAGGATTACGAGCACCGCATGCGCGAGCTCTTGCGCCTGCATTACGGTCTGGTGGACCTGAGTGACCAGCCCGCGCCCGCGGCCATGCGGACTGCGCTGTCGGACTATTTCGACGGCGATCTCGGCCAGCTCTCAGACATCGCCTGGCGCATCGCCGGCACGCCGTTCCAGCAGAAGGTCTGGAATGCATTGGCGCAAATCCCTGCCGGCACCACAATGAGTTACGGCGCGCTCGCCGCAAGGATCGACACGCCCAAAGCCATTCGCGCCGTCGGCCATGCCAACGGCTCCAATCCGATCAGCGTGGTGCTGCCGTGCCACCGCCTGATCGGCGCCGATGGTTCTCTGGTGAAGTATGGCGGCGGCCTCGAGCGCAAGCGCTGGCTGCTGCGGCATGAAGGCGTGGCGGTCTAAGCGCCTGTTTGACAACGGTTGAGCGATTGGCGGCGGCCGGCGATGGGCCGTCGAGCGAGCCTTCGGCCGCTCTCCCCCGCCGTGACCGAATCCATCAGACGTTCGACGTCATTACTTTCTGCGCGATCTTCCGGGTCCCGTTCACCTTCAAGCACGACAACAGGTCTGTGAAGTAACGCGGCGGGATGCGCAATTTCACCTTCAAAAGCGCGAGCTCTCCTTCAACATCCGTCGACAGGATCTGATCGTCTCGCTCGAAGCCCTGTTGCTTTGGAGCTTTCATGTCGCGGACCGCTGCCAGCCAGGTCGCAATCGGCGTCACGCCCACGTTGCCGTCCTCGGCGACCTTCGTCACGGAACTCAAGGGGTGAAATATGGATGCAAATTTCTCGGCATCCATTTCATAGGCAGCATCGAAATAGGTTTGCGCAAGGGAGTGCAAGGCGGGAACGTCCGTATTCATTGTCATCCTCAAAGCCGTTACACCGGGCATTCATGCGGCCCGGCCCGGCCAGCCGTGCCGAGCGTCAGCCTGGCGCCCGTGCAGAAAAGCACCGTAGGTCGTCGAATTGCGGGTGGGAGCCTACGGCATAGTTGTTTATGAAGCCAGCCGACTTGCGCGGCATGGGCTTATGATCGATATTCATAGACGATGACAAACGAATTGAACGAGCTCGCGACGTTCGCAATCGTGGCCAGTGAACGAAGCTTTACGCGCGCTGCGATAAAGCTGGGTGTGTCTCAGTCTGCCTTGAGTCACACAATCCGGAGGCTTGAGCAACGGCTTGAGCTGCAGCTGCTCGCTCGAACAACCAAGAGCGTTGCGCCAACCGCTGCGGGGGCAGCTCTTTTGGAAGACTTGTCTCCGGCGCTTGAGCAAATTCGTCACGCCCTCGACAAGACCCGAAGTGTTCGGCAGCGACCCGAAGGTCGTCTCCGAATCGTAATGTCACGATCAGCTGCCGTGATGGTGTTGTTGCCGCGGTTGAGAGCTTTCGCTGAGTCCTACCCGGACATCGTTCTGGACGTTGTTACCGTCACTGGCCCCGTGGACCTTGTTGCAGGCGAGTTCGATGCCGGTATCCAGCTTGGCGAGTACATTCAAAAGGATATGATCGCGGTTCGCCTCACGCCCGAACTGCGATTGGCGGTAGTGGGCTCGCCAAGCTATTTCGCTTCACGAAGCATCCCCAAGAAACCAAAGGATCTGAACGATCATCGGTGCATTACGCTGCGTCTTGCGGGTGGACCATATCGGTGGGAGTTTCAGCAGGGACGAAAGTCGGTCACGATCAACGTGAACGGCCCACTCATCATTGACGATACCCACCTGGTGATCCAGGCGGCGCTCGCCGGGGTTGGTGTGGGACTCGCTTATGAAGAGCAGGTCGCCGAATATGTTGCGAAGCGCCGCCTTGTCCGGGTGCTGGAGGATTGGACTCCGCCAATTCCGGGCTTCTTCATGTATTATCCCAGTCGTCGGCATCAACCGGCGACGCTGTCTGCGCTGGTGAACGCGCTGCGATTCTCCGAACAAAAGTCGGCGCGATGATTCAGCGGGGAATGACGAGAGAAGTCAGGCCGCTGGCTGAACCGCCTTGTCGCCGGCCATCACGTGGGTCAGCGCGCTCTTGATCGCGGCCTGACGTGTCGGCGCGCTGATCTGTGCGCCCAGGAGATCGGTGACGTAGAACACGTCGCGCGCGCGCTCGCCGAAGGTCGCGACATGG
Organism: Bradyrhizobium sp. Kon56; assembly: GCF_055807635.1. Classification (NCBI taxonomy): domain Bacteria; kingdom Pseudomonadati; phylum Pseudomonadota; class Alphaproteobacteria; order Hyphomicrobiales; family Nitrobacteraceae; genus Bradyrhizobium; species Bradyrhizobium sp. Kon56. The sequence continues at coordinate 16,088 of NZ_JBVVOU010000033.1, forward strand.
GCCGAGGCGATGTTGAGGTTGAGCTTCGAGATCGCGGTGGTCAGCTCGTAGAGCAGCCCGGGGCGGTCGAGGCCGGACATTTCGATCACTGTGTAGCGGTCGGACCATTGGTTGTTGATGGTCACTTCCGGCTCGATCACGAACGGCCGCGCCTTGCCGCGCACGGTGCGCCGGGCCACCACTTCGGGCAGACGCAGCTTGCCTTCCAGCACGTCCTCGATCATCTCGCCGATGCGTGTGGCGCGCCGTCCCTCGTCCTCGTCGCGGTCGTATTCCCTGGAAATCGAGATGGTGTCGAGCGCGCGACCGTCGGTCGTGGTGTAGATCTGGGCATCGACGATGTTGGCACCGGCCGAGGCACAGGCGCCTGCGATGATCGACAGCAGCCAGGGATGGTCGGCGGCGAAGATGGTCAGCTCGGTGACGCCACGCACCTCGTCGAAGCCGACATTGATCGCGAGCTTGTGGCCCGCCTGCTCGCTGGCACGGACGAAGCGCGCGTGGCGGATCTTGCGCGGCAGCTCGACCTTGAGCCAATAGGCCGGATAGTGCCGGGCGATATAGGCGTCGAGCTCTTCCGCCGGCCATTCCGCGAAGGCGTTACGGAATTCGGCATACGCGGCCGTGAGCCGCTTGCCGCGGTCTACCTCCGAGAAGCCACCCGTCAGCACCGGTTCGGTCTCGTAGTACAGCGAGCGCAAGAGCTGGGCCTTCCAGCCGTTCCACACGCCTGGGCCGACGCCGCGGATGTCGGCGGTGGTCAGGATCGTCAAGAGCTTCATCTGCTCGACCGACTGCACCACGGCGGCGAAATTCTCGATGGTCTTGCGGTCGGAGAGATCGCGCGACTGTGCGACCGTGGACATCGTCAGATGCTCCTCGATCAGCCAGGCCACGAGCTCGGTGTCGGCCGGACTGAAGCCGAGCCGCGGGCAGAGCCGTCGCGCCACCTTGGCGCCGGCGATCGAGTGATCCTCGGGCCGGCCCTTGGCGACGTCGTGCAGCAGCGTCGCAATGTAGATCACGGAGCGATGCTCCGGCCGGATCTTGCGCATCAGGTCGCTCGCCACCGCGAATTCCTCGATGCCGCCGCGTTCGATGTCCTGGAGGAACCCGACGCAGCGGATCAAATGCTCGTCGACGGTGTAGTGATGATACATGTTGAACTGCATCATCGAGACGATCTTGCCGAAGGCACGGATGAAATGGCCGAGCACGCCGGTCTCGTTCATCCGCCGCAGCACGATTTCCGCGTTGTCGGATGTCAGGATCTCCATCAACAGCCGGTTGGCTTCGGGATTCTCGCGCATCTGCGCGTTGATCAGGCCGAGCGAACGCGTCACGTCGCGCATCGCGTCCGGGTGGAAGGCGAGATTGTTCTTCTGCGCCAGACGGAAGATGCGGATCAAATTGACCGGATCATGCTTGAACACGTCGGGCGCGGCGACGTTGATGCGGTTGTTGTCGACGATGAAGTCGTCGCTGTCGGGCACTCGCCGCTTCACCGCGGTGGGGCGCAGCCGCGCCATCATCCGGCTCAGCACCGGCGCGGGCTTGGCCTGCTGGTCCTCGAGCTTGGCGCAGAGGATGGCGGTGAGGTTGCCGACTTCCTTGGCGACCAGGAAGTAGTGCTTCATGAAGCGTTCGACGTCCTGCATGCCGGGATGCGAGGTGTAGCCGAGCCGGACGGCGATCTCGCGCTGGAGGTCGAAGGAGAGGCGCTCTTCAGGGCGACCGGAGTAAAAGTGAAGATTGCAGCGCACCGACCAGAGGAAGTCGGCGCAGCGGCGGAAGGTGCGGTATTCCTGCGCGTCGAACACGCCGCGGTCGACCAGTTCGTCGGTGTCGCTCACGCGGTAGACGTACTTCGCGATCCAGAACAGCGTGTGCAGGTCGCGGAGCGCACCCTTGCCGTCCTTGACGTTGGGTTCGACCAGATAACGCGATTGGCCGCCGCGGCGATGCCGCTCCTCACGCTCGGCGAGTTTCGCGGTGACGAACTCGGACGCGGTGCCTTGCACGACCTCCTTGTCGAAGCGGGCAACCAGCTCGTCATAGAGCGGCCGGTCTCCGGTAAGGAAGCGCGTCTCCAGGATCGCGGTGCGGATGGTCATGTCGCCGCGCGCCTGCCGGATCGACTCGTCGACCGAGCGCGTGGCGTGACCGACCTTCAGCCCCATGTCCCAGAGGCAATAGAGAATGGCCTCGGCGACCTGCTCGCCCCAGGCGGTCTGCTTGTAGGGCAGGATGAAGAGCAGATCGATGTCGGACTCGGGGGCCATCAGGCCGCGGCCATAGCCGCCGGTCGCCACCACTGCCATGCGCTCGGCACCGCTCGGAATCGGCGAGCGGTAGAGATGGCGGGTCGCGGCCGAATACAGGATGCGGATGATCTCGTCCTGCACGTGGCACAGTCGCTCGGCGCAGCGCCGGCCGTGACGGTCCTTCAGCAGGATCGTCTGTGCCGCAGCGCGCGAGGCAATCAGCTCGGCCTTGAGCAGTTGCGCCATGGCCGTGCGGAACGCGTCCTCGCGTCCCTGGTGCTTCTCGGCAAGCGCATCGACCGCGGCGGTGATCCGCGCGGTGTCGAAGCGATCGTCCACCTCGGCCTTGTGTTCAGTCGCGACGCTGTCCATGTCTCACCGGATATAAGAGGCGGCCGGCGCTGTCACCCGCCATTCTCTCGCAATAGTCGTTCCATGCTGGAAAGGTGCGGCTTTGGGCAAAGCTGTTCTCAGCCGGCGCGCTTTCGAGGGATGGATTTTCTCGTTGATTTCTAGATCTAACTCATTGAAAAACAATGAAGTTTTGAGGAGGTCGGGCATGACCAGGATTACACGACGCATACTGTTGGCGGGAGCGGTCGCTCTTGCCATGTCCCCCGCGGCGCGGGCGGCGGATCCGCTCAAGGAAATCCGTATCGACTGGGCGACCTATAATCCGGTGTCGATGGTCCTGAAGCAGAAGGGGCTCCTGGAAAAGGAGTTCGCCAAGGACGGCATCACCGTCACCTGGGTGCAGTCGGCCGGCTCCAACAAGGCGCTCGAATTCCTCAATGCGGGCTCGATCGACTTCGGCTCGACCGCGGGCTCGGCGGCGCTGGTCGCGCGTATCAACGGCAACCCGATCAAGTCGATCTACGTCTATTCGCGTCCCGAATGGACGGCGTTGGTGACATCAAAGGATTCCAAGATTGCTAATGTCGCCGATCTCAAGGGCAAGCGGGTCGCGGTGACGCGCGGCACCGATCCGCACATCTTCCTGGTGCGGGCATTGCTTGGCGCAGGTCTCACCGAAAAGGACATCACGCCGGTGCTGCTCCAGCACGCCGACGGCAAGACCGCGCTGATCCGCGGCGACGTCGATGCGTGGGCCGGGCTCGATCCGATGATGGCGCAGGCCGAGGTCGAGGACGGCGCGAAACTGTTCTATCGCAAGGCCGACGCCAACACTTGGGGCATCCTCAATGTGCGCGAGCAGTTTTTGAAAGACTATCCGGACGCCGCCCGCCGCGTGCTCGCGGTGTACGAAGAGGCGCGCAAATATTCGCTCGCGAATTACGACGAGCTCAAGAAGACCTTCATCGCCGTGACCAAGCTGCCGGAGCCTGTCGTCGATAAGCAACTCAAGGAGCGCACCGAGCTGACCCACAGCCGCATCGGCGCGCCCCAGCGCGAATCGATCCTCGCCGCGGGCCTCGCCCTGCAACAGGCCGGCGTCGTCGACGCCAAGGTCGACGTGAAGGCGACGCTGGATGGGCTGATCGACGATCAGGTGCCGCTGCCGACGAATTAAAGGTAGGCGCGCGGCAAACTCGGTCGTCGTCCCGGGGCGCGAAGCGAGCCCGGGACCCATAACCACAGGAAGTGGTTTGGCGCCAAAGGGGCAACTCCAAGCCCCCGTAGCCACGCCTTCCCGTGGTTATGGGTCCCGGATCTGCGCTCGGCTTCGCTGCGCTTGTCCGGGACGACGCCGAGAATGCCGCGCGCCCTTGCAATCCCGCACAAGACGCGCTTCCTACCGGCCATGATCTCTGACGCGCCAGTGCTGCAACAGACTACGGAACCGGCCGAGAGCGCCGCGCCCTCGCGGCTGTCGCGCTATGCGGGGCCGACGCTGGGATTGCTGTTGCCACTGACCCTCGCGCTTGGCTGGGAACTCGTGGTCTGGTCCGGCTGGTCCAACGGCCGGCTGGTGCCGCCGCCCTCGCGCGTGTTCGCCACCGTCGTTGATCTTGCACGCTCCGGCGAACTGTTCCGTCACATCGCCGCAACGCTGTGGCGTGTCGGCCTCGGCTTCGCGTTCGGGGTGGTCGCGGGCACCTTGCTCGGCGCCATATCCGGCTATTGGTCGCTGGCGCGGCGGCTGCTCGACCCGACCGTGCAAGCGCTGCGCGCGATCCCGTCGCTGGCCTGGGTGCCGCTGTTCATCCTCTGGCTCGGCATTTTCGAGACCTCGAAGATCGCGCTGATCGCGGTCGGCGTGTTCTTTCCGGTCTATCTCGGCGTGATGGGCGCGATCCTCATCGTCGATCGCAAGATCGTCGAGGTCGGTCGCACATTCCGTCTCTCCGGGCCTGCCATGATCCGCCGTATCCTGCTGCCCGCGGTGCTGCCGGCCTATGTCGTGTCCTTGCGCGTCGGTCTTGGTCTGGGCTGGATGTTCGTGGTGGCGGCCGAGCTGATCGGCGCGTCCGAAGGCCTCGGCTATCTCCTGCTCGACGGCCAGCAGCTCGGCAAGCCCGCGCAGATCCTCGCCGCCATCGTGATCTTCGCGATCCTCGGCAAGCTCACGGATTGGCTGATCGAGATCGCGGCTGCGCCCTTCCTGCGCTGGCAGGACGCCTTCGGGCGTACGACGGGAGCATAAGGCGATGCTGGCGCTCGACCGGGTCAGCAAGACCTATCCCAACGGCGTGCAGGCGCTGGCGCGCTTTTCGGCCGAGATCAGGCAAGGCGAGATCGTCGCCATCATTGGCGGCTCGGGCTGCGGCAAGTCCACGCTGCTGCGCGCCATCGCGGGCCTCGACCGCGCAAGCTCGGGCACGGTGACGCTCGACAACGAGGCGATCGCCTCGCCGCATGCCAAGATCGGCATCATCTTCCAGGAGCCGCGGTTGCTGCCCTGGCTCAGCGTCGCCGACAATATCGGCTTTGGTCTTGCCGATGGGCCCGCCACCGAGCGGCGTGAAAAGGTGGCGCGTGCGCTCGAGCGTGTCGGGCTCGCCGAGAAAGCGCAGGCCTGGCCGCGCGAGCTCTCGGGCGGGCAGGCACAGCGCGTCGCGATTGCCCGCGCACTGGTGCCGCAGCCCGAGGTGCTCTTGCTCGACGAACCGTTCTCGGCGCTCGATGCCTTCACCCGCAGGGACCTCCAGGATCATCTGCTCGATCTCTGGGCCGACACGCGGCCGACGCTCATCCTCGTCACCCATGACGTCGACGAGGCCGTGGTGCTGGCTGACCGAGTGCTGGTGATGCGGCCGCGGCCGGGCCGGCTGTTCGACCAGATCGAGATCAACCTGGGCAGGCCACGCGACCGCAATTCGCCGCTGTTCGAGAATTTCAAGCGAAGTGTGCTGACGTCACTCGACCGTTCGCTCGACCGCAACGTGCCCGACCGTGACGCAACCCAGGGTCCCGGTCAGGCCATGTGGTGGTGACAATTTCGCTCCGAGCCGGTACATCGCAAGCCGGTACTTCGTAGAGACGATTTTCCCGGGAGAGACAAAATGGACGCCGCAGCACTGCGCCAGATGCAGGCCCCGATCAAGGAGCGCTACAAGACCGACCCCAAGACCGCGATGATCACGTTGAAGGCCAAGGGCTCGACCGACAGCGAGGGCATCGCCTGCAAGGTCGAGACCGGCCGCGCAATCGCGATGGCCGGCCTGCATCCCGCGACTGGCGGCTCCGGCCTGGAGCTCTGCTCGGGCGACATGCTGCTCGAGGCGCTGGTCGCCTGCGCCGGCGTCACGCTGAAATCGGTCGCGACCGCGATCGAGGTGCCCTTGAAGACCGGCAACGTCTACGCCGAGGGCGATCTCGATTTCCGCGGCACGCTCGGCGTCGACAAGGAGACGCCGGTCGGCTTCGCCGAGATACGTCTGCGCTTCGACGTCGATACTGATGCGCCGCAAGACAAGCTCGACCTGCTGCTCAAGCTCACCGAGCGCTACTGCGTGGTCTATCAGACCATCAAGAACGGCCCGAAGGTCTCGGTGTCGATGCAGCGGATGTAGCGAGCGAAGGCCGCTCGCCCAACAATTCGTGTCGTCTCGGCGAAGCCCGGGACGACAAAAGAAAAAAATGTCCCCCGAGCTCCACCTCATCCTCATCCTCGTTCTGCGCATGATGGTCGCGGCGGCGTTCGTCGTGACGGCGTCGATCATCACCGAGCGTTCAGGGCCGGTGATCGGCGCGCTGGTCGCGACCTTGCCGGTTTCGGCCGGACCATCCTACGTCTTCCTCGCGCTCGACCACGATGCCGCCTTCATCGCGCAGGGCGCGCTGTCGAGCTTGCCGGTCAATGCCGCGACGATCTTCATGTGTCTCACCTATGTGGTGCTGGCGCAGCGGCGCAGCCTTCTGGTGAGTTGCGGAAGCGCGGTCGCGGTCTGGATCGTGTTCGCCTCGATCATCAAGCAGTTCGACTGGCCGCTCACCGCCGGGCTCGCCGCCAATCTGATCGCGTTCGGCATCTGTATTCCGCTGCTCGCGGGCTATCGCCACGTGAAGATGCCGCTGGTGACGCGGCGCTGGTACGACGTTCCGATGCGGGCGGCGCTGGTCGCGACCCTGGTTGCCATCGTCGTCTCGACGTCGGGCTGGGTCGGCCCCCGGATTAGCGGCATCATCGCGCTGTACCCGGTGGTGTTTTCCAGCATCATGGTGATCCTGCATCCGCGAATCGGCGGCCCGCCGACCGCCGCGGTGCTGGCCAATTCGGCCTGGGGGCTGCTCGGATTCGGAATGGCGATCGCGGTGTTGCACGTGGCGGTGGCGTGGTTCGGCTCCGCCGTCGGTCTTGGGCTTGCACTCGCCACCTGCATTGTTTGGAATCTGACGCTGTGGGGGATCGGGCGGCGTACGCAGCACAAGGCGCGGCAAGCGCCGTGACACTACGGACATGCGGCGCGGCGTCGCCGGATACTTCCGTAGCAAAACTCGCCATGACCGATCGCGAGACGCTTTCCTTCAAACTCCTGAAGGACCAAGCATTCAAGTGACAGCGCCGACCGAGCAGCGTGTAAGGCCTACCGTCGTGCAGCTTTAGGCTGCTCTGTCGGCGATCGCTTTTCCCAGAATTCGTTAGCACTTTATTCGAATCTTATGGGTACTGAATCATCTTGCGTATCCGCCTTGGTCTTCGCAACGCGAGTTTTACCGGCGGAATTCGATTGGAATTCAGCGCGTGTGCCGCGCCGTCACGTCACCTGATCCCGTCTCGCAATTTAATGATTTTGGAGATTCAATGATGTTTGGCCGCAAGTCCCGCAACGACGCGGATGCTAAGCTCGCCGCCATCGGCCGCTCGCAGGCCATGATCGAGTTTGCCATGGACGGCACGATCCTGAGCGCCAACCAGAATTTCTTGAACGCCCTCGGCTATTCCCTCGACGAAATCAAGGGAAAGAAGCACGCCATGTTCATGCCGGCCGACCAGCGCGACGGCGCCGAGTACAAGGCGTTCTGGGCTGCATTGAACCGCGGCGAGTATCAGGCAAGCGAGTTCAAGCGGATCGCGAAGGGCGGCCGTGAGATCTGGATCGAAGCATCCTACAATCCGGTGCTCGACGGCAACGGCAAGACGGTGATGGTTGCCAAGATTGCGACCGAAATCACCGAGAAGAAGATCCGGAGCATGACGGAGTCTTCGAAGATCGCCGCTATCGGCCGCGCCCAGGCCGTGATCGAGTTCAAGCTCGACGGCACCATCGTCACGGCCAACGAGAATTTCTGCAACGCGCTTGGCTATTCGCTGACCGAGATCCAGTGCAAGCATCACAGCCTCTTCATGCCCCAGGCCGAGCGCGACGGCGCGGCCTATCGCGAGTTCTGGGCCAAGCTCAACCGCGGCGAATACCAGGCTGGCGAGTTCAAGCGCATCGGCAAGGGCGGCCGCGAGGTCTGGATTCTCGCCTCCTACAATCCGCTACTCGATGAGAACGGCAAGCCCTTCGGCGTCGCCAAGTTCGCGACCGACGTCACGGCGGAGAAGCTGAAGAATGCCGACCTTGCGGGCCAGATCTCGGCGATCGAGAAGGCGCAGGCGGTGATCGAGTTCAACATGGACGGCACGATCATCACCGCCAACGCCAATTTCCTCGGCGCCCTCGGCTATTCGCTGGCTGAGATCAAGGGCAAGCACCACAGCATGTTTGTCGAGCCCTCGGAGCGCGATGGCAATGGCTATCGCGAGTTCTGGGCGGCGCTCAACCGCGGCCAGTATCAGGCGGCCGAATACAAGCGCGTCGGCAAGGGCGGCAGGAAGGTCTATATCCAGGCCTCCTACAATCCGATCATGGATCTCAACGGCAAGCCGTTCAAGGTCGTGAAATATGCGACCGACGTCACGAAGCAGGTGCTGGTCCGCATGGGCAACGAGCGCGTCCGCGGCATGATGGAATCGGTCGCCGCCGGATCGGAAGAGCTGAACGCCTCGGTGCGGGAGATTTCCGAGGCCATGACCAAATCGCGCGAGACGGCGATGAGCGCGGTGGAGCAGGTCGCGTCCGCTGATGCCCAGGCCCAGCGCCTCACTGAAGCGGCGCTGGCGATGAGCGGGATCGTCGAGCTCATCAACAACATCACCGGGCAGATCAACCTCCTGGCACTTAACGCCACCATCGAATCCGCCCGCGCCGGCGAAGCCGGTCGGGGCTTTGCGGTGGTGGCCTCGGAGGTCAAGAGCCTCGCCAACCAAGCCAAGCAGGCCACTGACAAGATCGGCGCTGAGATCGGTAGCCTCAACGGCATCTCTGGAGACGTCGTCACCGCCCTGGCTTCGATCAAGACGGCCATCAGCAACGTCAGCGAATATGTGACGTCGACGGCCGCGGCAATCGAAGAGCAGAGCACGGTGACCAACGAGATGTCGACCAGCATGCAGCGCGCCGCAGCGGAAGCGGCGGCGATCGCGGCGAGGGCGTAGCGTTCAGAAGCATAGGGTGGGTTAGCTAAGCGTCCCCCCACTTCTCGCGCGCTGACAAAGGTGGCGGGTTACGCCTTCGGCTAACCCACCCTGCGGCACCGTCACTGCTTCGGCAGCTTGGCCTTCAACGCATACAGCGCATCGAGCGCTTCGCGTGGCGACATCTCGTCCGGATGCAGCGCCTTCACCGCGTCCATCAGCAGTTCGGCCTCGCTCGGCGGTGTGGCTTCTGCGGCGGCGCGCGAGGGCACTGCGAACAGCGGCAGATCGTCAGCAAGCGCGCGCGCGGTCTGGCCGCGGTCCTGGGCTTCCAGCTTCGCCAGTACCGATTTGGCGCGCGTGATCACGGCCGGCGGCAGGCCCGCGAGCTTGGCGACCTGGATGCCGTAAGAGCGGTCGGCCGAACCCGGCAACACCTCGTGCAGGAACACGACATTGCCCTGCCATTCCTTCACCCGCACGGTCGCGTTGAACATCCGCGGCAGCTTGGCGGAGAGCGCCGTCAGCTCGTGGTAATGCGTCGCGAACAGCGTGCGGCAGCGGTTGCTCTCGTGCAGGTGCTCGATTGCGGCCCAGGCGATCGAGAGGCCGTCGAAGGTCGCAGTGCCGCGGCCGATTTCATCAAGGATCACGAGCGCACGCTCGCCGGCCTGGTTGAGGATCGCGGCGGTCTCGACCATCTCGACCATGAAGGTGGAACGGCCGCGGGCGAGATCGTCGGCGGCGCCGACACGCGAGAACAGGCGGTCGATGATGCCGATCCGCGCGCGTGTCGCCGGCACGAAACTTCCGATCTGGGCGAGCAACGCAATCAGCGCGTTCTGGCGCAGGAAGGTCGACTTACCCGCCATGTTCGGACCGGTCAGCAACCAGAGCTGGCCGGATTTTTGCGCAGGGCCCGGCGAGAGATCGCAGGCATTGGCGATGAACGGCTGGCCATTGCGCTTCAAGGCCTGCTCGACCACGGGATGGCGGCCCGCCTCGATCGCAAAGCCGAGAGACGAGTCCACCTCGGGCCGCACATAGTTCTCGTCGATCGCCAGCTTGGCAAGCGACGTCGCGACGTCGAGCAGCGCAAAGGCGTGGGCGGCGGCGCGCAGCTCCTCGCTGATTGCCAAAGCCTTGGCGCAGAGCCGCTCGAAAATCTCGAGCTCGAGCCCGAGTGCGCGGTCGCCGGCATTAGCGATCTTGGCTTCGATCTCCCCGAGCTCGGAGGTGGTGAAGCGGACCTGGCCGGCCAGCGTCTGGCGGTGGATGAAGGTTGCGTTCAGCGGCGCCGACATCAGCTTGTCGCCGTGCTGCGCGGTGACCTCGACGAAATAGCCGAGCACGTTGTTGTGCCGGATCTTGAGCCCCTTCACACCCGTGTTGTCGGCGTAGCGCGCCTGCATCGAGGCCACCACCAGGCGCGAGGCGTCGCGCAGATTTCGCGTTTCGTCCAGCGCAGGCTCATAGCCCTGGCGAACGAACCCGCCGTCGCGCTTGATCAGCGGCAGTTGATCGTCGAGCGCCCTGGCGAATTCCGCCGCGAGCTCGCGCGATGGCTTTTGCAGCGCCGCCATCACGACGGCGATCTCCTGCGGCGGCTGGTCGAGTTCGTCAAGCCGCGTCAGCACCTGGTCGGCGGCGATGATGCCATCGCGCAGGCCGGCGAGGTCACGCGGACCGCCGCGGCCGACGGATATACGGGCCAGCGCCCGCGACATGTCCGGGGCGCCGCGCAGGATGCTGCGGATGTCCTCGCGCGCGGCCGAGTCGGCAACGAAGCTGCCGACGGCATCGAGCCGCCGCGCAATCGCCGCCGCATCGGTCAGCGGCGCGGCAAGCCGCTGCGCCAGCAGGCGCGAGCCGGCCGAGGTCACCGTGCAGTCGATCGCGTCGAGCAGCGAGCCGCGGCGTTCGCCGGCGAGTGTCCGCGTCAGTTCGAGATTGGCGCGGGTGGCGGGATCGATCGCCATGGTCGCGCCCGAGGCTTCGCGCGCGGGCGGCGACAGCGGCGGATGTTTGCCGACCTGGGTGCGGTCAACATAGGTGACGGCGGCGGCGGCGGCAGTGGCTTCCAGCCGCGTGAGCTGGGACAGTCCGTCCATGGTCGCGACGGCAAAATAGTCGCACAGCCGCTTCTCGGCAGTGGCGCCGTCGAAGACGTCGCGGGTCAGCGGCGTCACCGCCGGCAGCTCGCGCAGGGTCTGTCCGAGCTCGCTGTCGTTATAGAGCGCGTCGGTGACGATCACCTCGTTCGGATTGATCCGCGCCAGCGTGGCGGCGAGTTCGCCGCCCGAACATTCCGTCACCGTGAACTCGGCGGTCGAGATGTCGATCCAGGCGAGGCCAAAGCGGTCACCCCCCGCCGATGAGCGCGCGCGCGCGAGCGCCAGCAGGTAATTGTTGGCGCGCGCGTCGAGCAGCGTGTCCTCGGTCAGCGTGCCCGGCGTGACCAGGCGCACCACGCCGCGGCGCACGACGCTCTTGTTGCCGCGTGCTTTCGCCGCCGCGGGATCCTCGGTCTGCTCGCACACCGCGACCCGGTGCCCGGCGGTGATCAGCCGGTGCAAATAGTCCTCGGAGCGCTCGACTGGCACGCCGCACATCGGGATATCGGCGCCTTGATGCTTGCCGCGCTTGGTCAGGACGATGCCGAGTGTCCTGGAGGCGATCTCGGCGTCCTCAAAGAACAGCTCGTAAAAGTCGCCCATCCGGTAGAACAGCAGAAGGCCCTGATGTGCCGCCTTGATTTCAAGGTACTGTTCCATCATCGGCGTGACGCGCGCGGCAGCTTCCGCCTGCGGCGCGGGCGTATCGTCGGGAGGCGGTGCAGGGATCGGTTGTTGCATTGTCATGGGCGGCGCAACCTACAAAATTTCGCCCCGCGCTCCTATCGCTTTGGGCGGAGAGGGGAGGTTTTCCACGTTGTCCGCACCGCGGCATGCGCAACTCGCGTGCACACCCGTCGGAACACGCGCGTATCGGTCAATTGACCTGCCGCGGGCGCCCTCCTAAAACTCCGTCGACATTGAAGAATTTAGGCCGGATCGCGGCATTCAGGGAGAACAACCATGCGTGACGTCTTTATCTGCGATGCCGTGCGGACCCCGATCGGCCGTTTTGGCGGGTCGCTCGCCAAGGTGCGTGCCGACGACCTGGCGGCGGCCCCGATCAAGGCGCTGATGGCCAAGCACCCCAATCTCGATTGGGCACAGGTTGACGAGGTCTTCTTCGGCTGTGCCAACCAGGCCGGCGAGGACAACCGCAACGTGGCACGCATGGCGCTCCTGCTTGCGGGCCTGCCGGATTCCGTTCCAGGCCAGACCCTGAACCGGCTCTGTGCCTCCGGTCTCGATGCGGTCGGTGCGGCCGGCCGCGCTATCCGTTCCGGCGAGATCGAGCTTGCGATTGCCGGCGGCGTCGAATCCATGACGCGCGCGCCCTTCGTGATGGGCAAGGCGCAGGAAGCGTTCTCGCGCTCGGCTGAGATCTTCGACACCACGATCGGCTGGCGCTTCATCAATCCGCTGCTGAAGGCGCAGTATGGCGTCGACGCGATGCCCGAGACCGGCGAGAACGTCGCCGAGGAATTCCAGGTCTCGCGCGCGGATCAGGACGCCTTCGCGATCCGCTCGCAGCAGCGCGCGGGCGCCGCGATTGCGGCCGGCTATTTCGCCGAAGAAATCACCCCGATCACCATTCCCGGCGGCAAGGCCGGCCCTGTCACCGTCGACAAGGACGAGCATCCGCGTCCCGAGACCACGCTGGAAGCCCTGACGAAGCTCAGGCCGATCGTGCGCAATCCCGGCACGGTGACCGCGGGCAACGCCTCCGGCGTCAATGACGGCGCCGCCGCGATGATCCTGGCGTCCGAGGCTGCGGTGAAGAAGCACGGCCTGACGCCGCGCGCGCGCATCCTCGGCCTCGCCTCCGCCGGCGTGCCGCCGCGCATCATGGGCATCGGCCCGGTGCCGGCCACCCGCAAGCTGATGGAACGTCTCGGCAAGAAAATCGGCGATTTCGACCTGATCGAGCTCAACGAAGCCTTTGCCTCGCAGGGTATCGCCTGCATGCGCCAGCTCGGCGTTGCCGACGATGCCGATTTCGTCAATCCGCATGGCGGCGCGATTGCGCTCGGTCATCCCCTCGGCATGAGTGGCGCGCGCCTCGCGCTCACCGCGGTGCACGGCATGGAGAAGCGCGGCGGCAAACTCGCGCTCGCCACCATGTGCGTCGGCGTTGGCCAGGGCGTTGCGGTCGCCATCGAGAAGCTGAACTGACGGGACGCGCAGCGTGCCGTCATCCCGGAGCCGGGTGCCCCAGACTCGTCATGCCCGGGCTTGTCCCGCCTGCGAGGCCGAAGCCTCTTCGGCGAGGCGAAGGCCCGGGCATCCACGTTCTTGGTGCCGCGAGAAGAAGGTCGTGGATGGCCGGGACAAGCCCGGCCATGACGCAAGGTGAGGGAGCATCCCATGATCATCGCGCGCGAGCAGGACGTCACGGCCGCGGCCTTGGCGGTGATGGAGCAGACATCCGATCCACGGCTACGCCAGATCATGGTCTCCCTGGTCAAGCATCTGCACGGTTTTGTTCGCGACGTTCGCCTGACCGAGAAGGAATTCCGCGACGCCACGGCTGTTATCGCCGAACTCGGCAAGCTCTCGACCGACACGCATAATGAGGTCGTGCTGATGGCAGGCTCGCTCGGCGTCTCGCCGCTGGTGTGCCTGCTGAATAATGGCGATGAGGGCAACACGGAGACCGACCAGTCGCTGCTCGGACCATTCTGGCGGCTGAACTCGCCGCGGGTGGAAAATGGCGGATCGATCGTCCGCTCCGAGACCCCAGGCGCGCCGCTGTTCGTCAACGGCCGCGTCGTGGACAAGGACGGCCGTCCCGTCGCCGGCGCCGAGGTCGACGTCTGGCACGCGTCGCCGGTTGGTCTCTATGAAAACCAGGACCCCGAGCAGGCCGACATGAACCTGCGCGGCAAGTTTACGACCGACCAGGACGGAGCCTTCTCGTTCCGCTCCGTGATGATGGTCGGCTATCCCATTCCGACCGACGGCGTGGTCGGCCGCCTCCTGGAGGCGCAGAAGCGGCATCCCTATCGTCCCGCGCACCTGCACGCGTTGGTCTTCAAGCCCGGATTCAAGGTGCTGATCTCGCAGGTCTACGACCCCGCCGACCCGCATATCGATAGTGACGTGCAGTTCGGCGTGACCAAAGCGCTGATGGGCAAGTTCCTGCGCCATGACACGCCACATCCGACCGAGCGCGACGTCGCGACGCCCTGGTATTCGCTGGACCATGTCTATCGGCTCGAAGCCGGCGAGGCCGTCCTGCCGCGTCCGCCGATCAAATAGGGCTCAAAGCCGCTTCCCCCAATTAGTTATATCCTATAATGATTGGCGGAAGCGTTGACCGGTCGGAAAAGGGCCGGGGAGGAGTTCGCCAATGACATTCATCTATCCCGTCGACAGCAACACGGCGCATCCGCTGCCGCTGTCGCCCGAGTACAAAAGCTCGGTCAAGCGTGCGCCGAACAAACCCTTGATCCCGATGCGCCATACGCTGTCGGAGCTGACCGGCCCGGTCTACGGCCACGAGACCGTTCGCGAGGGCGACAATGATCTCACCACCCAACACACCGGCGAGCCGCTCGGGGAACGCATTATTGTGCACGGCCATGTGCGCGACGAGGACGGCCGCGGCGTGCCGAACTCGCTGGTCGAGATCTGGCAGGCCAATTCCTGCGGCCGTTACGTTCACGTCCGCGACCAGCATCCGGCTCCGCTCGATCCGAACTTTACGGGCGCCGGCCGCACCGTGAGCGACGTCTCCGGTTACTACCGCTTTGTCACCATCAAGCCTGGCGCCTATCCCTGGGGCAACCATCATAACGCCTGGCGTCCCGCACACATCCATCTCTCTGTGTTCGGCCATTCCTTCGTCACGCGTCTCGTGACGCAGATGTACTTCCCGGCCGATCCGCTGTTCCCGTTCGATCCGATCTTCAATTCGGTGCCGGACGAGAAGGCGCGGGCGCGGATGGTGTCGTCATTTGATCTCGAGAACACCCAGCCCGAATGGGCGCTGTGTTACCGCTTTGACATCGTGCTGCGCGGCAAGAACGCCACCCCTATGGAGAACCATTAAGTGCAGGACAATGGGATCACGCCGTCGCAGACCGTCGGCCCGTTCTTCAAATACGGCCTGACGCCGACCGGCGAGTATGCCTGGAATGATGCGTTCACCAACTCGACGCTGACGCCCGACGTCACCGGCGATCGCGTCCGGATCGAGGGCCGCGTGTTCGACGGCGACGGAGTCGTTGTGCCCGATGCCATGCTGGAGATCTGGCAGGCCGACGCGCAGGGGCGCTTCGCGGATCCGCAGGACAAGCGCGCGCTGCCGAATGCGAGCTTCCGCGGCTTTGCCCGTTGCGGCACCGACAAGGACGGCAATTATTCCTTTGAAACCATCAAGCCGGGCGTGGTGCCCGATCCCGACGGCAAGCCGCAGGCACCGCATGTCCTGCTTGCGGTGTTTGGTCGCGGCATGCTGCGGCATCTCTATACCCGCATCTATTTCAGTGACGAGGCCGGCAATGCCGCCGATCCCGTGCTGGCGGTGGTGCCTGCCGACCGTCGCGCCACGCTGACGGCCGTGCGCGAGGCCGGCAAGCCGGTGTACCGGCTCGACCTGCGGCTCCAGGGCGACAACGAAACGGTATTTTTCGACGTGTGACCCCCAGCGCCGTCCCGGACAGGCGGAGCGCCGATCCGGGACGACAGCGGAGGACGGGCCCAAGCTTCGCTGCCCGAAACTGTTGACCTGACGCCATTTCCCGTATTTTTCCGGAGTTCGCGCGATGCAATTTCCGCGCGATGCAATCCCGTGTTTACCGTAATCCTTTAGGGTCCGTGGGATTCAGCGCGGCCCATTGGATTTTTCCATGAAAATTCGTCTTTCGCTTTCTTCCGCAATCATTGCTTTCGGCATCGTTCTGGCCATCGGCTTTACCGCCGTGGTCTCGACCAGCCTCTACGCCTTGAAAGAGCTCAAGGTCGGCGGTCCGCTCTATTCTGATATCAAGCTCGGAAACGATCTCATCGCCGACATCCTGCCGCCGCCGGAATATGTGATCGAGGCCTACCTCGAGGCCACGCTCGCCATGCGCGAGCCCGACCAGCTGGCGGCCCATGCCGAACGCCTGGCCCAGCTCCGCAAGGATTACGACGAGCGCAAGGCATTCTGGGTCACCTCCAGCCTCTCGGCCGACCTGAAGACGACCCTGGTGTCGAAATCCGACGCCGAGGTGCAGAAGTTCTGGAAGCTGTTGTCCGACCAGCTCCTCCCCGCCCTCAAGGCCAAGGATACGGCCGTCTCCGAGCGGGCCTACGCGCAGCTCAAGGAGGCCTATACCGCGCATCGCGCCGTCATCGACAGCATCGTCGAGAGCGCCAACAAGCAGAATGCCGACATGGAGAAGCTGGCTGCGGACCGCGACAGCTCGATGCTCTACATCCTCCTCGGCGTCTCCGCCGCCGTCCTCGCCTTCATTGCGGCGGGCCTGCTCGGCGTCGCCTTCGGCGTGATGCGCCCGATCGTGCGCATGACCAGCGCGATGCAAAAGCTCGCGACCGGCGATCTCGCCGCCGACATTCCTTTCGCGCACCGGCAGGACGAGGTCGGCTCGATGGCGGGTGCGCTCTTGGTGTTCAAGCAGTCCGCGGTCGAGAATTTCCGCCTGCGCGAGGAGCAGTTGCAGAAGGAGCAGGAGGCGACGCTCGCCAAGCGTGAGGCCCTGCATCAGATGGCCGAAACCGTCGAGCGCGAGACCGGCCGCTCGGTCGACACCGCAAGCGCGGCGACGCAAGGCGTGGAGCGTGCCGCCTCCAGTCTGTCCGAGATCGCAAGGTCGCTCTCGACACAATCGCAGGCGGTCGCAGCCGCCTCCACCCAGGCCCTCGGCAGCTCGCAGACCGTCTCGGCCGCAGCTGAAGAACTCAGTGCTTCGATCCGCGAGATCGCAACCCAGGTCGCGCGGACCAGCACGGTTACAAAATCGGCGGTCGCCGGTCGGGAACAGGCGCGCTCGACCATCCAGACGCTGGCTGGATCGGTGAAGAAGATCGCCGAGGTCTCCGACCTCATCGGCGGCATCGCCGGCCAGACCAATCTGCTGGCACTCAACGCCACGATCGAGGCGGCGCGCGCCGGGGAGGCCGGCCGTGGCTTCGCGGTGGTGGCCGCCGAAGTGAAATCCCTCTCCGACCAGACCGCCAAATCCACGGAGGAGATCGCGCGGCTGATCGCCGAGATCCAGGCCTCGACGCAAGCCGCCGTCGACGCCGTCGAAACCATGGGAGGCCACATCGTCGAGATCGACGGCGTCGCCACCTCGGTTGCCGCCGCGATGGAAGAGCAGGACGCCGCGACCCGCGAGATCACGCGGTCGATTTCCGAATCGACTTCCGCGGCGAAGGAGGTCTCGGCCAAGATCGGTGATGTCAGCCGCGACGCCGCCTCCGTGAACGAGCGCGCCGCGGAGGTCAGGCAGGCGATCGCCGGCATGGCGGCCAATCTCGAGCAGCTCCGGTCGATTGTCGTCAGGACCGTGCGTGACTCGACCGCTGCGGCTTGAGCCGGGCGGCTGATGCCGCTGGCGCCCGGCAGCGCGGTTGTACAGAATGGAGCAACGCGACGGGGGTCGGGCGCGCATGAAAGATACACGATTGCCGGCGGTGGCGGACGCGGCAAATCTAACCGCGGCGCTGCGCAAGGCTGGCGCACTGGACGCCGGTGCCGTGCGCGAGGTCAAGGTCCTGCATGAGCGCGATACGGTCGTGTCGCATATCACCCGACTCGGCCTGCGCTATGTCGGGGAATCCGCCGGCTCGCCGCAGTCACTGATTCTCAAGACGCCCCATGCCGCGTTTGCCAAGCCGCTGGCGAATGCCGGTCGCCATGAGGTGGCCTACTACACACAGCTTGCACCCAGAACGCCCGAGCTGCTGGTGCCGCGCTGCTTTGACGGGAATTTCGACGAGGAGAGCCTCGCCTGGCATCTCCTGCTTGAGGATCTCACTGATAGTCACGAGATAGCGACCCAATGGCCGCTGCCGCCATCGCGCGCTCAGGCGATGGCCATCGTCGCCGCGCTCGCGCGCTGGCACGCGGCGTGGTGGGACCATGCTGGTCTCGGCGAGACCGTCGGGGTCTGGGCGAGCACCGACGATACGGCGGGGCATGTGGAAACGTTCGCATCCCATTACGACCGATTTGCTGATCAGCTCGGCGATCGTCTCAGTGAAGAGCGCCGCACGCTCTACCGCCGCTTCATCGATCGGTCCGACAGGATGTCACTGCGCTACCATTCGCATCGCCACCTCACCATCACCCATGGCGATGCCCACATCTGGAATTTTCTGCTGCCGCGCGCCGGCGTGTCCGACACTGTCCGCATCTTCGACTTCGACTTGTGGGACATCAACGTGTCGACTCACGACCTCGCCTACATGATGGCGCTGCACTGGTATCCGGAACGCCGGCAGGCGTTCGAACGCCTTCTGCTCAATCATTACCACGACACGCTGATGGCGCACGGTGTCAGCGGCTATACGCGCGGCGCGCTCGACCAGGACTATCGGCGGTCGGTGCTGTGGCACATCACCAAGCCAGTCTGGCAGTGGAGCATCAACATCCCACCGGTGATCTGGTGGAATAATCTGGAGCGGGTGATGATGGCGGTCGAGGATCTGGGCTGCGAGGAGATTTTGGGGTAGAGGCGCGCAACATCATCGGTGTCGTCCCGGCGAAGGCATCACTCCATCACCGCATGTTCCGGCCCCGCCGCCTGCTTGCGCAGGGTGGTCTTGGTCGAGCCGATCAGCAGGGCGAGCGGGATGGTGCAGAGGATGAAGAACATCACCAGCTCGTAGTCGTGCGCGAAGGCGATGATCTGCGCCTGCACGCTGACCATGCGATCGGCCATGGCGCGACCGGCGTCGGTGGAGAGATTGATCATGCCGCTGACGCTGGGCATCTGGAGCGCATGGTTGAACGGGTTGATGTGTTCGGACAGGATCGCGTAGGTCCGCCGCGTGCCTTGTGTCAGCTGGGCGATGACGACGGAAATGCCCACCGAGCTCGCGACGTTGCGCATCAGGGTCAACATCGCGGTGCCGTCGGTGCGCAGCTCATTCGACAAGGTCAGGAATGCCACCGTCGAAAGCGGCACGAAGACGAGGCCGAAGCCGAAGCCCTGGATCACGCTGACGGTCACGATCTCCGGCACCTGGGTCAAATCGGTCCAGCCGGTCATCTGGAACAGCGAGCCCGCGGTCAGCGTCAGGCCGGTGATGATCAGTGTGCGGGCTTCGATGTAACGCATCATGCGGCCGACCAGCATCATGGCGAAGAAGGTGCCGAAGCCGCGGCTCGCCAGCAGCAGGCCCGCGGTGATGATGGGATAGCCGATCACGTTCTGCATATAGGGGGAGGCCAGCGCCATGGTCGAGAACAGCACGAGGCCCATCACGACCATGAACACGCAGCCGGTGACGAAATTGCGGTCCTTGAAGAGCCCGAAGCGGATGAACGGTGTCGAGGTCGTGAAGGAATGCGCGATGAAGAAGTAGAAGGCGACGGCCGAGACGATGAACTCCGCAAGGATCTCACCCGATTCGAGCCAGCCCAATTGCTCGCCGCGGTCGAGCGCGAGCTGAAGCGACCCGATCGCGACCGCCAGCGCCGCGAAGCCGAACCAGTCGAACTTGAGACTGAGATCCTTCCGGGTCTCGTCCATGAAGATGATCAGCCCGATCACGGTGATGGCGCCGAACGGCAAATTGACGAAGAACACCCAGTGCCAGGAATAAGTCTCGGTCAGCCAGGCGCCGAGCGAGGGACCCATGATCGGCCCCATCATCACGCCCATGCCCCAGATCGACATCGCCTTGGCGCGTTCCTGGAGCGTGTAATAGTCGAGCATCACCGATTGCGACAACGGCACCAGGGCCGCGCCGAACACGCCCTGCAGCAGGCGGAACAGCACCATCTGGTTGATGTCCTGCGCAAGCCCGCACAGCACCGATGCCATGGTGAAGCCGGCCGAGCAGATGATGAAGATGCGCTTGCGGCCGAAGCGGTTGGCGATCCAGCCCACCGGTGCCGTCATGATCGCGGCGGCGACGATGTAGGAGGTCAGCACCCAGTTGATCTGGTCCTGCGAAGCCGACAGCGTACCCTGCATGTAGGGCAGGGCGACGTTGGCGATGGTGGTGTCCAGCGCCTGCATGATCGTTGCCGTCATGGCGCAGATTGTCACCATGTTCCGGCGCAGGCCGGGAACCATCAAATGGGCATTGGGGCCGGACATCGGGTCAGTCCCTGTCTCAGTCTTTGTCCGAATCTTTGTCTTGGCTCGCGGTCGCCGACAGCCCGAGCAGGCCGGCAAGCGAGCGCTGGTGGCCGGTGTCGATGGTGGCGTAGACGCTCATGCCGGCCTTCAGCTTGCGCACGTATTTGTCGGTCTCGTCGAAATAGATGCGGATCGGCACGCGCTGCACCACCTTGACGAAATTGCCACTGGCGTTCTGCGGCGGCAGGATCGCGAATTGCGCGCCAGTGCCGGGCGAGAGCGAGCCGATCTTGCCCTTGAAGATATGGTTCGGGAACGCGTCGACCTCGAGCGTGACCGGCTGTCCTTCGGTGACGTAGGTGAGGTCGCTCTCCTTCGGATTGGCGTCGACCCAGGGATGGGCCACGTCGATGATGGAGAACACCGGCGTGCCGGCGGCGACGTAGCGGCCGAGCTGGATCTGCTCGACCTGTGTTGCCACGCCATCCATCGGCGCGCGCAGCACGGTGTGGTCGAGGTTGCGCTGGGCATCGTCCAGCTTGGCTTTCGCCTGCGCGTAGGCGGGGAATTGCTCCAGCGGCAACTCGGGATTCCCCAGCAATTGGGTCCTGGCGTTGGAGAGTTGCTGCTTGATGTATTGCGCCTGCGCGCCGGCGGTAACCAGTGCATTGGACGCGTTGTCGAGATCGAGCTGCGAGCCGTAATTGTTCTTCACCAGCGACTGCTTGCGTTCGACGTCGCGCTGCTTCAGGTCCATGCCCTGCTGGGCAAGATTGAGCATGTCACCGTAGATCTTGATGTTGGCAACAAGATTGTCATAGGTGATGCGGGCTTGGGCGAGTTGCGCTTTGGCTTCTTCCAACGCATGACGGAACGGAGCGGGGTCGATCTCGAACAACTCGTCGCCGTGCTTGACGACCTGACCTTCCTTGACGACGACCTTCTGGATTTTGCCGGAGATATCAGGGGTCACCAGCACTTTCTGCGCGCCGACATAGGCGTCATCAGTGCCGACGTAACGGCCGCCATTGAGATAGAAGGTGAAGCCGGCAACCGCGACGACGAGCGGCAGCACAATCAGGAGCAGCACGCGGCGATAGCGGCGCAGGCCCGCCACCAGGCGGCGGCGCGGATCGGTGCCGGCTTTCTTGGTGGGCTTGCCGCCGTCGATTTTCTGCTCGGGCTGGAACTTGAGAACCTGATCAGCCATAGCGTTGCTCCTTACGCGCTTGTTCCGCTCCGCTGCTCTGGATCGCGGACCGCACGTTTTCCTTGATTGTTTCGAGTTGGGTGAGGAGGCGATGGGCGTCCGCCGGAGTGATGCCGTCGAGCGCGTTGGCCGTGAGCTCGGACTTCAGCCCGCTCATCCGCCCGAGCAACTGCCGCCCAGCCTTCTTCAGGTACAGCCGCTTGACGCGGCGATCCGAAGGATCGTTGCGTCGCTCGATCCAGTCGCTGTCACAGAGTTTGTCGATCAGGCGCGTCAGCGTGATCGGCTGCACCTCGAGAAGCTCGGCAAGCTCCGACTGCTTCATGCCTTCGCTGCGCTCGACCTTGGCCAGCACCGCCCATTGCGCGCGGGTGATGCCGAAGCGCGAGGCTTCCTTGTCGGCATAGACCCGGAGCAGGCGGTAGAGCTCGGCGAGTGTAAACAGGAAATTCTGGTCCACGGGTCCGGGGCTCATGAGCGTGGTCTCCAATAAGCTTGGAATATAATAAGCAAGCTTATGATTATTTCACGGCGGGTTTGCGGGACGCTGTCCCGCAGGCCGAGCATGGCTGCTGGCCGCATCGCCGGTCCTGCTTTGGGTTCCCCTTTCGAAATGCTAGAACGCCGGTCGCATGACCCTTGCAAGACCGGCATTTCCCGCGCCCGACCACGATCACGGCCGCTGCACCGCGGATGCGCTGGCGCATGCCGAGGCCGTCTGCGGAGAGCGCGCGCAGAAATTCACGCCTATACGCCGCCATGTGCTGGGGGCGCTGCTCTCGAGCCACCGGCCGCTCGGCGCCTATGAGGTGATCGACGAGCTGGCGAAATCGATGCAGCGGCCGGCGCCGATCACGGTCTATCGTGCTCTCGATTTCCTGATGGCCAACGGTCTCGTGCACCGGATCGAAAGCCGCAACGCCTATCTCGCCTGCGCCGCTCACGATCACGACGCGACTTCTGCGGTGACGTTCCTGATCTGCGAGCGCTGTGGCCTGGTCGGTGAGATTCCGTCGGCTTCCTTCGTCAGGGACCTCAACGCCGCCGCGCGCAGCTCAGGCTTCGCTCCCAAATTGTCGGTGGTGGAAATCACGGGCGTTTGTGCGCATTGTCAGAAAGCCGCATAGAGCAACAACGGCGCAAAGCCGGTTTTTAGGAAGAAATGTCCTCACCTCAAGCCATACCGTCCGCCGGTCGTCCCCTCAGTGCCGGCGCCATCGCCCTGATGCTCATGCTGTGCCTGACCTGGGGGTTCAACCAGATCGCCGTGAAGCTGGTGCTGCCGGACATTCCGCCGATGCTTCAGGCCACGTTCCGCTCGATGGGCGCGCTGCCGGTGCTGTTCATCATCGGCAGCTTGCGCGGCGTTAAATTCTTCGAGCGCGACGGCACCTGGAAGCCCGGCGTGATCGCCGGACTGATGTTCGGCATCGAGTTCGTGCTGATCTTCCAGGGCCTGCGCTTCACGCCGGCGTCGCGGGCGGTCGTGTTCCTCTACACCGCGCCGTTCTTCGTCGCGCTCGGCTCCTACCAAGTGCTCGGCGAGCGACTTGGTGGGACCCAATGGCTGGGGCTCGCCATCAGCTTTGCTGGTGTCGCGCTCGCGATCGGCGTGCCGCAGCCCAACGTCGATTCGCATGTTCTGCTCGGCGATCTCATGATCGTCGGCGGCGCGGCGCTGTGGGCGGCGACCACGCTGGTTGCCAAGGGCACGCGGCTGCGCTTCGCGGCGCCCGAGAAGGCGCTGGGCTATCAGGTCGCGACCTCGATCCCGATCCTGGGGCTGGCCGCCTGGCTCTTCGGGGAGACCATCCCCCACACCCCGTCGCCGCTGTCGCTGGGCCTGATGGCCTTCCAGGCGATCTGGGTCGTGGGAACCACGTTCACGCTTTGGTTCGCGCTGGTAAAGACCTATTCGGCCAGCAAATTGTCGGCTTTTACCTTCATCACCCCTTTGTTTGGCGTGGTGGGTAGCTATTTCATCATGCACGACACGCTGAACCTGACATTCGGGGCTGCCGCCGTCCTTGTCATTGCTGGGCTTTTTCTGGTTAACCGTCCCAGTCAATCCGCTGCGGCGCCGCGCGATGCATTGCTGAACGTCACCAAAACCTGATATTTGGACGCCATGAACAAGCTCGAAAAAACCATCGATTCCGACGTTGCGGGCCCCGCGCCCCGGCACAAGACTACCCAGGTCAAGGTCGGCGACGTTGCCGTCGGCGGCGGTGCCCCGATCGTCGTGCAGTCAATGACCAACACCGACACCGCCGATATCGACGGCACCATTGCCCAGGTCGCAGCGCTCGCCCGCGCGGGCTCCGAAATGGTCCGCATCACCGTGGACCGCGAGGAGGCCGCCGCTGCCGTCCCGCACATCCGCGACGGCCTGCTCAAGCGCGGCATCACCACGCCGCTGATCGGCGACTTTCACTATATCGGCCACAAGCTGCTCGCCGCCTATCCGGCCTGCGCCGAGGCGCTCGCCAAATATCGCATCAATCCCGGCAATGTCGGCTTCAAGGACAAGCGCGACACCCAGTTCGCCGACATCATCGAGATCGCCAACAAGAACAACAAGCCGGTGCGCATCGGCGCCAATTGGGGCTCGCTCGACCAGGAGCTCTTGACCAAGCTGATGGACGAGAACGCCGCCTCCCCCGATCCGCGCGACGTGCGCGCGGTGACGCGCGAGGCCATGGTGCAATCCGCGCTGCTCTCGGCCGCGCGCGCCGAGGAACTCGGCATGCCGAAGAATCGCATCATCCTCTCGGCCAAAGTCTCGGCCGTGCAGGATCTGATCGCGGTCTATCAGGATCTCGCCAGCCGTTCCGACTACGCGATCCATCTCGGCCTGACCGAGGCCGGCATGGGCACCAAGGGCATCGTGGCGTCCTCGGCCGCGCTCGGCATCCTGTTGCAGCAGGGCATCGGCGACACCATCCGCATCTCGCTGACGCCGGAGCCCGGCGGCGACCGCACCCGCGAGGTGCAGGTCGGCCAGGAGCTCTTGCAGACCATGGGTTTCCGCACATTCGTGCCGCTGGTTGCGGCGTGCCCCGGCTGTGGCCGCACCACCTCGACCACATTCCAGGAACTGGCCAGCTCGATCCAAGGTTTCATCCGCGACGAGATGCCGACCTGGAAGACGAAATATCCCGGCGTGGAAGAGCTCAACGTCGCGGTGATGGGCTGCATCGTCAACGGCCCCGGCGAATCCAAGCACGCCAATATCGGCATCTCGCTGCCGGGCACGGGCGAGGCGCCGGCTGCCCCGGTGTTCGTCGACGGCAAGAAGTTCCGCACCCTGCGCGGCCCGACCATCTCCGCCGACTTCAAAGCACTCGTGATCGACTACATCGAGCAGCGCTACGGCCAGGGCGCCAAGGTGCCGGTGACCGCGGCGGAATAGTTCTGCTCCAGATCAGGAATCGTAGGGCGGGTTAGCGAAAGCGTAACCCGCCTTATTTTTGCAGGCGCGAAGTGGCGGGTTACGCTTCGCTAAGCCGCCCTACATTGCTACGATGCTCCCAAGCAAGAATGCATCGGGAGACACGCCATGAGCTCACTCGCCGGCAAGCAGGGCCCGCGCTATCGCCACGCGACGGACGACGGCGCGCCTTACGAGACCATCGCGGTCGAAAAGCTGACCCCGATCATCGGCGCGGAAATCTCGGGCGTCGACATCGGCAAGCTCGTCTCCGACGATGCGCGCTCCAACCGGCAGATGGACGAGGTCCACCGCGCGCTTGCCGAAAACCTCGTCATCTTCTTCCGCGACCAGCACATCACGCCACAACAGCATCTCGCCTTCGGCCGCAAGTTCGGTGAGCTGCATTTCCATCCCGCCGCGCCGCATGAGGATGAAGACCCGGCCCTGATGAAGATCTATGCGGATGCGAATTCGCCGCGAGCCAATGGCGAGGGCTGGCATTCCGACGTGTCCTGCGATCACGAGCCGCCGATGGGCTCGATCCTCTACATCAAGCAGTGCCCGCCGCGCGGCGGCGACACGCTGTTCGCCAACATGTATGCGGCCTACGAGGCGCTGTCGGACCGGATGAAGGCCTATCTCGACGGGCTGACTGCGTTGCATGACGGCGAGCCGATCTATCGCGGGCTCTACGCCAATTACGGCGTCGCCGACCGCCCGTCCTATCCGAGTGCCGAGCATCCCGTGGTGCGCACGCATCCGGTCACCGGCAAGAAGGCGCTCTACGTCAACCGCGGCTTCACCCGCCACATCAACGGCATCCCGCGCGACGAGAGCGAGGCGATGCTTGCCTATCTCTACCAGCACGCCGAGAATCCGCTGTTCCAGTGCCGCTTTCGCTGGACAGAGAATGCCATCGCCTTCTGGGACAACCGCTGCACCCAGCACCGCGCGATGTGGGATTACTGGCCGCACACGCGCTCCGGCACGCGCGTGACGGTGAAGGGGGAGCGGCCGGTTTAACCGGCCTGCGCGCCGCGTTCCGCGTTGACGTCTTCCCGCGTCCGCGCCAATCTTGCCGGCAACAACGACCGTCGGGAGGATTTTCCATGCTCCGCGCCGAGGACAACAAATTCCTGACCGAGTCGGGCTCTGGTACGGGCATGGGCGAATTGTTGCGCCGGTTCTGGATTCCTGTGCTGCTGTCCGAAGAACTCCCTGAACCCGACGGCGAGCCGAAGAAGATCATCGTTCTCGGCGAGGAGCTGCTCGCCTTCCGCGATACGCGCGGCGTTGTCGGAATCATCGATCAATACTGCCCGCATCGCGGCGCCAATCTCTGGCTCGGGCGCAACGAGGAATGCGGCATCCGCTGTGTCTATCACGGCTGGAAGTTCGACACCGACGGCCGCTGCGTCGATATGCCGACCTCCTATCCCGACCTCAACGCCAAGGATCTCATCCGCATCAAATCCTATCCGGCGCGCGAATGGGGCGAGATGATCTGGGCCTATATGGGTCCCGCGGATGCGATGCCCGAGCTGCCCGATCTCGAAATGGCACTGCTGCCGGCCTCGCACCGCTATGTCAGCAAGAAATGGCAGGACTGCAACTGGGTGCAGGCGCTGGAAGGCTCGATCGACACCGCGCATTTCACCTTCGCCCATCTCTCCTTCGACAAGGAGGAGAACGAGATCCTGGACATCAAGAAGCATTTCGTGAATCCGATCGCGCGGATGTCGAGCGATCACATGCGCTGGATCGCGGAGGATCCGCGCCCTGTGATCAAGATCGCCGCGCACGCAGCGGGCCTCACCATCGCCGGCGGGCGGCTCACCGGCGGCGACAACATCTACTGGCGCATTGCGCAATTTCTGATGCCGTTCCACGCCTATGCCCCGAGCGCGATGCCGGGTGAGAACATCTTTGGGCAGACTTTCGTGCCCGTCACCGACACCAATTGCTGGATCTACACCTATGCCTGGAATCCGGAACGGCCGCTGACGCAAGCCGAGCGCGACGTCTTTGACCGCGGCAACGGCGTGATCGCGGAGGTTGGCGACAATTACGTGCCGCTGCGCCACAAGGGCAACGACTATCTGATCGACCGCAAGATGCAGAAGACCAGGAGCTACACCGGCATCAAGGGCGTCTCCGAACAGGATGCGGCCGTGCAGGACAGCCAGGGCCCGATCGCCGACCGCACCCGCGAGCATCTCGGTCCGACCGATCTCGGTATCATGCATTTCCGGAAAGTCGTGATGGAGCTGGCGCGGGCGCTTCAGCAGGGCGAGCCGCCGCCGCAGGCCGCGCATCAGGATCGCTATGCCGTGCGCTCGGGCGCCTGCGTCACCAGCAAGGCCAAGGACCTTTCCGCGGTGATGCTGGAGCGTTTCGGTGACGTCACAGGCTTTGTCGGCCGGCCGCGAACAGCGGCAGCGGAGTAGTACTTGGGACAGCCGCGCAGCATCATCGCAAGTCTCGTCTCGACGCTGGTCGCGTCGATCTTGCTATGGTCGCTGGCGCCTGCAGACTCTGGTCATGCTGCTATCGCGCGGAAAATCGCGAAACCCAAGCCGCCGCACGCGCCGGTCAAGTGTGAGCTGTCGAAATTCCGGATCCTCGTGGATGTCGGGCACACCCCGGACTCCTACGGCGCGTTGAGCGCGCGCAACGACACGGAGTTCGGCTTCAACTTCCGGCTTGCAAGTCTGATTACGGCGAGGCTCAAGGCCGAAGGCTTTGCCGCGACCCGGTTGCTCGTCACGGACGGCAAGGCGCGGCCGAGCCTGTTCAAGCGCGTCAGCACCGCGAATGACGCCCGGGCCGATCTCTTCCTGTCGATCCATCACGATTCGGTGCCGGACAAGCTGCTCGGGAGCTGGGAGTTCGACGGCGCGAACAGCTATTTCAGCGACCGCTTTTCGGGCCACTCTCTGTTCGTGTCGCAGCGGAATCCGCACTTCGCCGCCAGCCTGATGCTGGCCCGGATGATCGGCAGGCAGCTGAAGCAGCAGGACCTGCACTATGCCAGCCAGTACACCCTGCCGGTGATGGGCCGCTACCGGCTCCAATTGCTCGACAAGGATGTCGGCGTCTACCGCTATGACGGGCTCGTTGTGCTCTCGCAGACCCGCAGCGCCGCAGTGCTGCTCGAAGCGGGCTCCATCATCAACCGCGACGAGGAGATGGCGATGAACTCCCCGGAGCGGCAGGAGATCATTGCGGGCGCCGTGGCGGTGGCGATGAGGGAATTTTGCGAGAGGCGGTAGTTCGCGCCCCTAGCAATGACGGGAATCTATAGCGGCCCACCCCGGTACTCCCGGTTTGCCAAGCTTGCCTCCTCCAGGTCCAGATCGCGCTCGATCCGCCGCCGCGTCTCGTCGGTGATCTGGCCCTCGCGCAGCAGCTCGTGGATGAACTTGCGCTCGGTGGCGATCAGACCGCGGGTCAGGGCGGTGCCGGCGGCGGAGACGTCGTGGTGGGTGGGATCGAGCGAGTCCGGCAGCTGGTTGACCCGGATCTCGTGGCGGGCGCGCAGGAGCCGCATCACCTCGTCGGACACGTCCTTTTCCTCGGTCAGCGCGTCGAGCGACTTTAGCGCCGCGTCGAGGGCCTGGCGCCGTGCCGCGATCTCGGCCTCGTGCTCGGCGGCATGCTCGTTGCGACCGGCTTCCGCGACACCGAGCCAACGAACCACGGGGGGCAGCGTGAGGCCGACGCCGATCAGTGTGATGAAGATGACGCCGAACGCGACGAACAGGATCAGGTCGCGAAACGGGAAGGCCTCGCCGCCCGGCAGCGTGAACGGCAGCGCCAGTGCTGCCGCCAGCGACACCGCGCCGCGCACGCCGGTGAACGCAAGCACGAACGGCCATTGCCATGGTGGTGACGGATCGCGCGCACGCAGCGACTTGCTGAGCATTCGTGGCAGATAGGTCGCGGGATAGAGCCAGGCGAAGCGCGCGATCACGACCACCGCCAGCACCACGGCAGTCGCAATCATGATGTCGTCGAGCGGGAACGCCTTCGATTTCTCGTAGAGTGCGCGCATCTGGAATCCGGTGAGCAGGAACAGCAAGCCCTCGATCAGATAGATCACGAGGTCCCAGAAGAAGATGCCTTGCAGGCGCGTCGATGCCGAGATCAGCAGCGGGCCATTCCAGCTCACATAGAGGCCACAGGCGACGGTGGCGATCACGCCGGAGCCGCCGAGATGCTCGGGCAGCCAGTAGGACACGTAGGGCGTGATCAGCGACAGTGTCAGCTCGACCTGCGGGTCTCCCGACCATTTGCGGAACCGCAGGGAGAGCCAACCGACGCCGATGCCGAAGGCGATCTCGCCGGCGACGATGAGCAAGAACTCGCCGCCTGCCAGAGGCAGCGAGAATTGCCCGACCATGATTGCGGCGAGCGCGAAGCGGTAGAGGATCAGAGCGGTGGCATCATTCGCGAGCCCTTCGCCTTCGAGGATGACCATCAGCCTGCGCGGCAGATGCAGCCGGCGCGCGATCGCGAGCGGCGCCACCACGTCGGGCGGCGCGACGATGGCGCCGAGCAGGAAGCCGATCGTCCAGGGCAGGCCGATGAAATAATGCGTGGCGGTTGCGACCAACGCCGCGGTGAAGATCACCGCACCGACCGCCAGCAGCACGATCGGGCGAAGATTCTTTTTGAACTCGCGCCAGCTCATCGCGACGCTCGCCGAGTAGATCAGCGGCGGCAGCACCATCAGCAGCACCAGTTCCGGCGGCAGTTCGACCGCTGGCATGCCCGGCACGAAGGCAAGGCCGACACCTGAGAGCATCAGCAGAATGGCGGGCGCGATGTTGAAGCGGCGCGCGACAAGCGCGGTGCCCGCCAGCACGGCGAGCAGGATGAGAAAGGTCTGAAATTTCGCTTCCATGATGGTCTGTCTTCACCCGGAAGCGGTCGCAACGTCAATGCGTGCGGCTTTACGCCAGCCGTTCGGCCACCATGCGGCCGATGCGTGCGAACACGGTTTCGATCTGCGCCGCGCTCGGCGTGCCGCCCTGGGTATAGGCCGCGATCAGGATCGGTGCATCGGGCTTCGTATCGGGCTTGGGCCAGGCCACCGCGATGTCGCCGGATGCGTCCTTGCCGTTGTTGCCGGTCTTGTCGCCGATCTTCCAGCTTGCGGGGAGCCCGCCACGCAGCCGGTTCGCACCGGTCTTGCAGCCCACTAGCCACTCCGTGAGCTGCGCGCGCGAGGTGGCCGACAGCGCCTCGCCCGTGAGCAGCCGGCGCAGATTGCCTGCCATCGCCGCCGGCGTCGTGGTGTCGCGGGGATCGCCGAGCGGTGAGCGGTTGAGCTCGGGCTCGTTGTGGTCGAGCCGCGAGGCGGTGTCGCCGAGCGACCGCCAGAACGCGGTGAGTGCGGCGGGACCGCCGATCCGCGCCAGCAATAAATTGGCGCAGGTGTTGTCGCTGAGCTCGACGATCGCCTTGCACATCTCGGTGACCGACATTGCGCCGGCGGCAATGTTCTGCTTGGCGACCGGTGCGTACTCCAGCAGGTCGGCCTTGCCGTACGGGATCATGGCCGCAAGCTGATCCTCGCCACGATCGACCCGCGCCAGGACGCATGCCGCCAGCGAAGCCTTGAATGTCGAGCACATGACGAACCGTTCGTCGGCGCGCCAGGCGAGCCTTGCGCCGGTCGCGAGGTTCTCGGCATAGACCCCGATCCGGCCGCCACTCTCGCGCTCATAGGTTTCGAGCTCAGGCTGCGCGTCTGCGGCGAGCGCGGGGGAGGCGGCGATCCAGTACAGCGAGGCGAGCAGCGAACGGCGGTCGAGAAGCATGGTGGACCTTTTGAGCGAGACGGGGGCGGAGGAGAGATGCGGCATGCACTCCATCCGCATCGTCATTGCGAGCGCAGCGAAGCAATCCGGTCTTCCTCCGCGGAAAGACTCTGGCTAGCTTCGCTGCGCTCGCAATGACGGAGGATGTGGGAGGAGTGTGCCCGATTTCGGGCAGCGGAAGATTAGGCCCCTCACTCTCGCAGATCATACCGGTAAGACTTCGCAGCCATCGGCGAGCTTCATAGCCACCAGATAGTCCGTGAAAAAACGCGGCGGCAGTTGGCATCGGACCTTGATGAAGGCGGTCTTGTCGTCCGAACGGTCAATCGTGACGATGAAATCCTCGCGCGCCTTGCCTTCGGCCTTGCCGGAGGGGCGCTTGCGCACACGGTCGAGCCAGTCCGGCACGGTCAGCACCTGCAGCTCGCCCTTCTCGACCCAGCGCAAATCGGCGGTGGGATGGAAGATGGCGCCGAGTTTTTCGGCGTCGCCCTCGTAAAGTCCGTCGAAGTAAGATTGCACGACGGCTTCGACGCTCGAACGGTTCTGGCTCATGGGTCATCCCTTTGAATGATGGCTCAGGGCGAACTTAGTCGTACACGTCAAAATGCGCTATGGTGTCCGTACCATTTGCTAGGACGCCGTGATGACCGGATCAGAGAATTCGAACGCTCCCTTCCTGATCGGCGAATGCTGCTGCCGCGCCGTGCGCTACGAGGTAGCGGACGCGTTCTCCTATGCGATGAACTGCCATTGCTCGAATTGCCGCCGCACCACCGGCGCTGCCTTCAAGCCGTTCGCCGGCATCGAGCAGGGCAAGCTCCGCATCGTCAGAGGCGAGAACCAGCTCACCATCTACGGTGAAGAAACCACCCACGACGCCCACTGCGCCCGCTGCGGCTCGTTGCTTTATTCCCGGGTGCGCGACGGAAAATGGGTCCACGTCGCTATGGGAACCCTGGTCGATGCCCCCTCGATCCGACCGAGCGCCCACATTTTCGTGGGCTCGAAGGCGCCCTGGCACGAGATTACGGATAATCTGCCTCAATATCGGGGCCACATCGGGGATGCCTGAGGGAACCTCTGCGCACCTGTTTGGCGGCGGATCGCGGCCGGACTGGCGCAACGAACAAAGGGATCTTTCGGCTTGCCGCCGGCGCCATCTTCGTGACCTCCGTTACAAGCGTCCGCGACGGACCCTGCTAAAGCCGTCCCAAAGGGCGCGAACCGCCCCGAAATCGGAACTCGTGTCATGCGCAAATTGCTCAGACTTTGCCCAGTCCTCCTCGCCGTCGCGCTGCTATTCGGCGCCGGGCCTGCTTTCGCCGGAAAGCGCGTCGCGCTCGTGATCGCCAACTCCGCCTATCAGCATGCGCCGTCGCTGACGAACCCCGTCAATGACGGTTCGGTGATGGCCCGGACGCTGAAGGAGGCCGGGTTCGACATCGTCGATTCCCGGCACGACCTGACGGCGCAGGAAACCCGGCGTGTGCTGCGCGAATTCGCCGACCGGACCCGCGATGCCGATATCGCCGTGGTCTATTATGCCGGCCACGGCCTCGAGGTCGAAGGCTCGAACTATCTGATCCCTGTCGACGCCAAGCTGGAGCGTGACACCGACGTCTTTGATGAGGCGCTCTCCCTCGACCGCGTCCTGGTCGCGGTCGAACCGGCTAAGCAGCTTCGCCTGGTGATCCTGGATGCCTGCCGTGACAATCCGTTCGGCAAGACCATGAAGCGCACGATCGCCTCGCGCGGCGTCGGCCGCGGCCTCGCCCAGGTCGAGCCGACCAGCTCGAACACGCTGATCGCCTATTCGGCCAAGGCCGGTTTCACGGCGCAGGATGGCGACGGTGCGAACAGCCCCTTTACGGTGGCGCTGTCG
Source organism: Bradyrhizobium sp. Kon56 (assembly GCF_055807635.1). Lineage (NCBI taxonomy): Bacteria > Pseudomonadati > Pseudomonadota > Alphaproteobacteria > Hyphomicrobiales > Nitrobacteraceae > Bradyrhizobium > Bradyrhizobium sp. Kon56. Next base: position 48,944 of record NZ_JBVVOU010000033.1, read on the forward strand.
AAGCATCTGACGAGGCCCGGCCTCGACGTCCGCCGTGCCTTCGGCTTCGTGCGCGACGACGTGCTCAAGTCGACAGGTAATAAGCAGGAGCCGTTCGTCTATGGCTCGCTCGGCGGCGAGGACGTGCCGCTGGTGCCGGTCAAGGTGACCGCTGCGGCTGCCGCTGCGCCCGCGCCCAACCCTCAGGCCGACATCCGCCGCGATTACGAGCTCGCGCTCCAGGTCGGCAACCGGCCGGCGTGGGAGGCCTTTCTCGCCCAGCATCCCGACGGCTTCTATGCGAGCCTTGCCAAGCTGCAACTCGAGAAAATCGGCGCCGAGCAGGCTCATGCGGCGGCCACCGAGAAGGCGAAACAGGCCGAGGCCGAGCGCGATCGTCTTGCCGCACTTGGCGCGCAGAAGGATACGCAGGCCAAGGCAGCCGCCGATGCGGAGGCCGCCGAGCAGATACAGCTTGCGGCGCAAAAGGCCAAGGAGCAGGCGCAGCAGCAGGCGGCCGCTGCCGAGCAGCAGCGCGTCAATCTCGCCGCCGCGGCGCCGAGTGCAGCGCCCGCCAGCACGGCGGGCCCCGCCGGCACCAACGTCGCCTCGCTGACGCCGGCCATCGCGCCGGCCGATCTCAGCCGCTCGGTACAGACCGAGCTCGGCCGCGTCGGCTGCTTCTCCGGCGCCGCCGACGGCAACTGGACGACATCCGCGCAGCGGTCGTTATCGCAGTTCAACCGTTATGCCGGCACCAAGCTCGACGTGAAGGTGGCGAGCACCGATGCACTCGACACGGTCAAGTCGAAACAGTCGCGCGTCTGTCCGCTGGTTTGCGAGCACGGCTTCAAGACCGACGGCGACAAATGCACCAAGATCGTCTGCCGTGATGGCTATGCGCTCAACGACGACAACGAGTGCGAGAAGCAGCGTGCCGCCAAGCCTGCGACCGCCAAGCGGGACGACGGCGACGAGCGTCCCGCACGGCAGCGTCGTCAGGCCGGCGGTGAGGCTGCCGGAGCGGCCGGCGGCTTTGGTGGCGCTGCGGGCATCGCTGCTGCCGCTGGCGCCAGCCGCCGCTCGAGTGGCGGACAGCTATTCTGCAACAACAGTGGCTGTCGTGCGGTCAACCGCGGCTGCCATCTCGAATATCGCGGCGGCGGCGGCCCGGGCAACGATGGCAATGCCGAGGTCTGTAACTAGGATTGCGGAAATGAGTTCAGGTCGAGATCGCGCTCGCCGCGATGTTGACCGTCAGCGCCAGCAAGGCCGTGTTGTAGATGAATGAGACGATGCCGTGCGCGGTGGCGGTGCGGCGGATGGTCTTGTCGGAGATGCCGACATCGGAGACCTGCGCGGTCATGCCGATCACGAACGAGAAATAGACGAAGTCCCAGTAATCTGCGTGGTCTTCCTTGTCGCCGCTGGGAAACTGAAGGCCGCCCGGCGTGGCGTGCCGGTAATAATCATGCGCGTAATGCAGAGCGAAGATTGTGTGCACGGCGGCCCATGACAATACGATGGTGGTGATTGCGATGCTCAGCTCCAGGCCGCCGCGATGCGGCGTTCCAAGCTCGGAGACGATCGCGGCGATGCTGGCGAAGGCGCCGATCGCCGTCACCAGCAGGATCACGAAGCGACCGTCGTCCTGCATCGCTGCGGCGCGGCGGATGTGCTGGTGGTCGTTGCACAGCATCATCGCGTAGACCAGCACCAGATAAACGGCGATCAACGCATCCCAGCCGAACAGAAGCCGCGTGACCAGCCGGTGCGAACCCGGGATGAGGAGGCAGACGAGAATACCAACGGCAAGCGACATGAACGTCCGCGGACGCGCATAAATCAGCCGCATCGGCCGCGACATCTTGCGAAAGCGGGCGAGGGCGGGGTCTTCCTTGCTGCCGCCCGCCATCGCGCTATCAGCTCTTCCGTTCGGCCACGAACCGCGCAGCCGCTTGCAGCACGGCGGCCCGTTCGCCGAAGATCGACACGGCGCTGTCGGCGCGCGCGAGCAGATCGCGCACGCGCTGCTTGGCGCCTTCGATGCCGAGCTGGGTGACGAAGGTGGTCTTGCCGAGCGCTGCATCAGCGCCGGCAGGCTTGCCGAGCGCGGCGGCATCGCCTTCGACGTCGAGCAGGTCGTCGGCGATCTGGAAGGCTTCGCCGAGCGCGCGGCCGTAATCGTCGAGCGCCTGATATTCCTTTTGCGAGGCCTGGCCGAGGATCGCGCCGGCGATGCAGCCGTAGCGCAGCAGCGCGCCGGTCTTCATCTGCTGAATGCGGGCGACGTCGATCGGCTCGTTGCCGCCAAAGCGGCCTTCGCCGGCGAGGTCGAGAATCTGGCCGCCGACCATGCCGCCGATGCCGGCGCAGCGCGCGAGTGCGCGGGTCAGCAAAAGCCTCACATTGGCGTCGCGATGAATCTCGTCGCGGGTGATGATGTCGAAGGCGAGTGTCAGGAGGCCGTCGCCGGCGAGGATCGCGGTCGCGTCGTCGGTCTTCTTGTGCAGGGTCGGGCGGCCGCGGCGCAGGTCCGAATTGTCCATCGCCGGCAGATCGTCATGGATCAGCGAATAGCAGTGGATGCATTCGAGCGCCGCACCGACGAGCAGCGCGGCTTCGCGGGACACGCCGAACACGGCCGCGCTCTCGACCACCAGGAAGGGCCGGAGGCGCTTGCCGCCGTTGAGGCTCGAATAGCGCATTGCGTCCATCAGTCGCTTGGGCCGGGCGATCTCATCGGGCAGGATGTCGTCCGACAGCAGGCGCCCGAGCAGGGCCTCGGTGTCATCAGCGGTCTTGTCCAGACGTTTGGCGAAATCGGACGGGGACGTGCCGGTCATCAAGAAGGGCTCCAGAACTAAAATTCGGCGGGACAATCCTTTATGCGCCCGCCTCAGTCAATCGTTTGGAAGGCCTAAAAAGTGCTGGAAAAGGCCCGAATTATCACAGACTTAATGCCGGGCCCGTGGCCGCGTTTCGTTCTGCGCCGGAAAGGTTGATTTGCGCGTCGTCAAAACCCTTCTCCTGGTGCTCGCGGTCGCGGCTCTCGCGCCCTATGTCGTCGCGCCGTTCTACCGTGCCGGCCATCCCGTTTCGACGCTGATGATCTGGCGCTCGCTGCGGGGTGCGCCGATGCAGCGGGAATGGATCGATCTGGCAGCGATGTCGCCCTCGCTGCCACGCTCGGTGGTGGCGGCCGAGGACGCCCATTTCTGCAAGCATCACGGCATCGACTGGGGTGCGCTGCGTGAGGCGATCGACGATGCGAAGGAGGACGGCACCCCGTTCCGGGGCGCTTCCACCATCACCCAGCAGGTGGCGAAAAACCTGTTCCTCTGGCAGGGGCGGGACTTCGTCCGCAAGGCGCTGGAATTCCCGTTGGCGCTGTGGATCGATCTCGTCCTGCCCAAGGCACGGATCCTGGAGATTTACCTCAACGTCGCCGAGCTCGGCCCGCAGAGCCAGTTTGGGGCCGAGGCCGCCAGCGCCTATGCCTTCGGCAAGTCGGCAGCGAACCTCTCCCCCCGGGAGGCCGCGCTTCTGGCCTCCATCCTGCCGAATCCGGTCAAACGCAGCGCCAGGACGCCGGGACCGGGTGTCCGGCGGCTGGCCGGGACCTATGTGGTGCGAGCGCAGGCGAGCTCGCTTTCGACCTGCTGGCGGGAGAACCGCTGATTTCGGGTCCTTTTCGGGCGCATTTTCCAGCCCAGAGCCCTAGATTTAAGGCAGGCCTTCCTCTATAAGCCCGGCCTTGACCGGCATTCAGCTCGCCTCGGTTTGCGGGTGCTGAGCCGTCCCCTCGCGGACGATGCCCCAAAACACCAATCCCTAGAGGATATTGAAATGGCCGTTCCGAGAAGAAAAACCTCGCCGTCCCGTCGTGGCATGCGCCGCTCGGCAGACGCCATCAAGAAGCCGACCTATGTGGAAGACAAGGATTCCGGCGAACTGCGTCGTCCGCACCATCTCGACCTCAAGACTGGCATGTACAAGGGCCGTCAGGTCCTGAAGAAGAAAGAGTCCTGAGTTCGGGACCTTTCTGTGGGCAGGACGATCGGGCCTGCCTGATTTCGGCCAACCCATGAGATATGACAGTGACGGCGGCGGAGCGAATGCATCGCCGCCGCATTGTCCTGTCTGGATATCTTGATCGAGAAGGCATTTCGCCGATGGTCGGTTTCCCGCTGCTCCTGATCCCGCTCGCGGTCTACAACATCATCGCATTCCTGATGCCGAGCGTGTCCTTTGCGGACGTGCTGTTCAAAGTGCCGATGATCACGGGCGAGGCCTGGCCGGTCACGCTCGCCGACGTGATGCTCGCGCTAGGTATCGTGCTGCTGCTGCTCGAAGTGGTCAAGGGCGCGCGGCCCGGCTCGAAATTCCTGATGGATCATCTGCTGTCGCTGATCGTGTTCGGCGCGGCTGCGGCCGAATTCGTGATGTGGCCGAAATTCGGCAACTCCACCTATTTCCTTCTGGTGCTGCTCGCGATGGCAGATTTCCTGGGCGGCATCGCCCAGCGCACCCGCCGCCGCGTCGCTTATGTCGCCGAAACGACGGTGCCGGCGCCCCGCAAGACCACGCGCCAGGCCGAGACGCCGGCGGATGAGTTCGAGCCCAAGTTCGAGCCAGTGTCCGCTCCGCGACCAGCTCCGGCGGAGCCGCCCGCGCCCACGGCACAATCGGTCGCCGAATCCGTGCTGATGGATCACCCGGCGCCGAAGCCTGTGAGTGCGCCCTCGCCGGAAATTCCCTCGCCGCATTTGCAGCCGGGCAACGGCACCCAGCCGTCTCCCGACGCGCCGCGCTGATTCAAGCCACCTGCCGCGTGCGCGCGCTAACGCTCGGAAGCGGGCGCTTGCTGCCATAGGCGACCTGCGCATCCTCGGAAGACGCGCGGCGGAGCCGGCTCGCCTGGGGCAGGTGCTCGGCGTTGGCGATGAGCTGGGTGACGAAGCTGGGATCGGGGCGCGGCAGCGGTGCCTTGTGCACCCACTGCAAAATCGGCATCAGCGGCATCAGGGCCGAGCCCGTGCCGTTGTCCGACGCGTTCGATCGATCGGTACTCAACATCGCAATCACCGTTGACCCGGCGAAGATCGTCTCGTTTCGAGACGCTGGCGCCGGTGCGTGTCATGTACTCGCAAGGCCTATGCCGGGTGAGCCGCTTCGGTTCCTGCGAGCGAGGAAACGTGGTTTCCAAATTGTTTATCAACTTTGCCTAGGGTCAATGGCGAATCTGGCTTTATCCTGTGCCGGCTCAGGACTCCCCGCTGTCCCGAAACGAGGCGATTTTGACCCCCGCATTGCCGCAAGCCTCCGACATCCTGGCTGCCCTCGGCCAGGCCGTGTTCGCCTGGGACATCGCCAGCGATGCCATCGTCTGGGGTGAGCAGGTCAGCGCCATCTTTCCCGGAATTCCCGCCGAACGGCTGGCCACCGGCGCCGAATTCGCCAGGCTGATCGAGCCCGCGCAATCAATGCGGACCGCCGCGCTGGCGCAGACCTCAGCCGTGCATGGCGCCGACGGCACGCCCTACCGGGTCGAGTACGGCGTGCGCATGAGCGCCGCCGATCCCATGGTCTGGATCGAGGAGACCGGCCGCTGGTTCGCCGGCCCCGACGGCCGCCCGGTGCGTGCGATCGGCTCCGTCCGCATCAACAATGAACGCCATGCCCGCGACGAGGAACTGACGAAGCTGGCCCGGCTCGATCCGCTGACCGGCGAGCTCAATCGCTCGCATCTGATCGCCGCGCTGGCCGAGGCCATCGAGGAGACGACCCGTTTCCGCTCGACCGCGGCCTTCATGCTGGTCGGCATCGATCATCTCGCGCGTGTCAACGAGGCCTTCGGCTTCGACGTTGCCGACGCCGTGATCCTCGACGTCGCCACGCGCATTCGCGCGCGCTTGCGCGGCGGCGACGTGCTCGGCCGCTTCTCCGGCAACAAGTTCGGCCTGATCCTGAAGAACTGCACCGTCGATGACATGAACGTGGCTGCCGAACGTTTCCTCGCCGGCATTCGCGACGAGGTGGTGCCGACCAAATCCGGACCGGTGTCGGTCACCGCCTCGATCGGCGCGGTCAGCGTGCCGCGCTATGCCCGCAACGCCGATGAAGCCGTCAATCGCGCCCACGAGACCCTGGACACCGCGAAACAACGCCGCGTCGGCTCGTTCGCAGCCTGGCGCCCGGATGCCGCGCGCGACGCCCAGCGCCGCGTCAACATCCGCGTCACCGACGAGATCGTCACCGCACTGAATGAGCGCCGCATCAAGCTTGCCTATGAGCCGGTAGTTGCCGCCCTTTCGCGCGACTGCGCCTTTCACGAATGCCTGGTGCGGATGGACCAGGGCGACGGCCAGGTGCTGCTCGCGCCCGACATCGTGCCGGTTGCGGAACGCCTCGGCCTGATCCGCCTGGTCGATCACCGGGTGCTCGAGCTCGTGGTCGCCGAGCTCGCGGCCGCGCCGGACATCTGCCTCAGCCTCAACATCTCGCCGGACACCACCATGGATCCGGATTGGTGGGCGGGAATCGAATCGCTGATGCGTGCCCATCCCGGCGTTGCCGAGCGGCTGATCGTCGAGATCACCGAAACCGTCGCGATCCAGGACATCGACGATGTGCGCGGCTTCGTCACCCGGCTGAAGAATTTCGGCAGCCGCATCGCCATCGACGATTTCGGCGCCGGCTACACCTCGTTCCGCAATCTGCGCAAGCTGGGCGTGGACATCGTGAAGATCGACGGTGCCTTCGTGCAGAACATCACCCGTTCCGCCGACGACCGCGCCTTCGTGCAGACCCTGATCGACCTCGCCCGCCGCCTCGACATCAAGACGGTGGCCGAATGGGTGCAGGACGAAGAAGCTGCGAACATGCTGCGCGACTGGGGCTGCGACTACATCCAGGGCCGCCTGATCGGGCTCGCCTCAGCCGACCGCCCCTGGGGCGCGCCGCCGGATAACGTGCTGCCCGCGGCAGGCTGAGACACCTGCCAATCCCTCACGCGCCCTCATCCAGCGCCACGAGCTCGCGCTTCTTACGCAGCGCGGGTAATAGCGGCGCCATCAGCAGCACCAGCGCGAGCGCAAGACACGCTGCCGAGATCGGCCGCTGCACGAAGGTCCAGAGGTCGCCCTGCGACAGGATCAGCGACTTGCGCAGATTGTTCTCCATCATCGGTCCCAGCACGAACGCCAGCACCAGCGGCGCGGGCTCGAAGCCGAGCTTGCGCATGAAATAGCCGATGATCCCGAACGCGATCATCACGTAGACGTCGAACACATTGTTGCTCGAGCAGTAAACGCCCAGGATCGTGAACAGGATAATCAGCGGGAACAGGATGTTGTAGGGCAACTTGAGCAGCTGCACCCACATGCCGATCAGCGGCAGATTGAGGATCAGCAGCATGACGTTGCCGATATACATGCTGGCGACGATGCCCCAGAACAGGCCGGGGTTTTGCGTGATCAGTAGCGGCCCCGGTTGCAGGCCGTGGATGACGAAGGCGCCGAGCAGCAGTGCCATCACCACATTCGGCGGGATGCCCAAGGTCATCAGCGGAATGAACGCGCCGCCGGCCGCCGCGTTGTTGGCGGATTCGGGACCCGCTACGCCCTCGATTGCGCCATGGCCGAAGCGCTCCGGCGTCTTCGACAGCCGCTTCTCCAGCGCATAGGACGCGAACGAGGCCACCACCGCGCCGCCGCCCGGGAGAATGCCGAGCAGGAAGCCAAGTAACGTGCCGCGCGCCACCGGGCCGGCGCTCGCCTGCCAATCGGCCTTGTTGGGCAGCAGCTGCGTGATTTTGGCGTTGATGATGTCGCGTTTGATCACCTGCTCGGTATTGAACAGCACCTCGGCGACGCCGAACAGGCCCATCACGACGGGGACCAGTCCTATGCCGTCGATCAGCTCCATGCGGCCGAATGTCAGCCGCGGCTGCGCGGTGATGCTGTCGAGCCCGATCAGTCCGAGCACGACGCCGATACATGCCATCAGAAGCGCTTTCGGCATCGATCCCTGCGTGAGGAAGGTGAGCACGACGAGGCCGAGCACCATCAGGCTGAAATATTCGGCAGGGCCGAACGCGATGGCGATGTTGGCGAGCCGAGGCGCCACCAGCATCAGTGCAACGAGTGAAAATGTGCCGGCGATGAACGAGCCGAAGGCTGAGATGCCCAGCGCGGGGCCGGCACGACCCTGCTTCGCCATCTGGTGGCCGTCAATACAGGTCACGACGGAAGCCGCCTCGCCGGGAATGTTGACCAGGATTGAGGTCGTCGAGCCGCCATACATCGAGCCGTAATAGATTCCCGCCATCATGATGATGCCGGATTCCGGCGTTCCTGACAGTGTCACCGGAAGCAACAGAGACATCGCCGAGATCGGCCCGATGCCCGGCAGCACGCCGACCAGCGTGCCGATGAAGACGCCGATGAAGCAGTAGAGCAGGTTGATCGGCAGGAGAGCGACGCCAAACCCATGCGCGACGTTGAGAAGCGTATCCATGCGATCAGCCGATCCCGAATAGGCCGGAGGGTAACTGGATCAGCAGCAGTCGCTTGAGCATCCACCACATGCCGAGCGGTGCCAGAGCGGCGATCGGCATCGCCAATGTCCACCGCAAGGGATCGATCAAGCGCAACAAAAGCAGCATGAGCGGGATCGATGACAGCAGGAATCCCAGCGGCTCAAGGGCAAAGGAAAACGCGGTAAGGCAGACGATGACGAGTAACGGCTTGCTCCAGCTCACGTTCTGCCAGCGCGAAGCCAGCGTTGGTCCGCCCTCGGTGATGGCCGAGATGATAATGCTGGCCGCGAACACGCACATCAGGATGCCCGTGTAGAAAAGCACGTAGCCGGAGCCAGGGTCGTTGATGGTGCCGAGCTTGAGCTTTAAGCCTTGCCAGATCACGAAGCCGCCGAGTGCGAGCCCGATCAACCCACCCCAGAGTTCGGAGTTGTTGAGGCGGAGTTTGACGGTGGTTTGGTCGTTCATCAATACCTCTCGGCCGTGCCGGGACGCTATGCGGCGCGAAGCGGTGCGCTGCAGATCCGGGATCGATAGATGCGTGGCAAAGGTAGGTCCCGGCTCTGTGGTGCAGCGCTGGAGAAGCGCTGCACCACGCCCGGAACACGAAAGTGGCTCAATACTACTTCTTCGCAAGCCCGAGCGTATCGATCACCTTGCGCTCCGATTCCGTGACCTCGACGACGAACTTCTTGTAGTCCTCGGTATTCTTGTAGCTCGGCACCATGTCGTATTTGGCGAGCGTGGCAATCACTGCGGGATCCTCGACTGCCTTCTTGAAGGCGTCGTGCAGCTTGGCGACGATCTTGGGATCCATGCCCTTGGGGCCGGCGATGCCGAACGGGGAATCATAGACCATGGGATAGCCGAGTTCCTTCAGCGTCGGCACGTCAGGATAGTTCGGTGATCGCGCGCCGGTCCACACCATGAGAAGCTTCAGCTTGCCGGCGTCGACCAAGGGTCGCCAACCTGTGGAGTCGGCCTGCAGCATGGTGTGCTGGCCGAGTACCGCGGCGTTGGTCTCTGCCCCGCCCTTGAACGGCACCTGCGTGAGCTTGATGCCGGACATCGCGGCGATCTGCTCCATGCCGATATGAAGCGAGGTGCCGGTGCCGGGCGTCGCGTAGGTCACCTTGCCCGGATTTGCCTTCGCGAACTCGACCACGTCTTTCCAGGACTTGAATTGCGACTCCGCGCTGGTGGTTACGCCAAAGGTGTAGCCGGTGAGATGTATGATGTAGGTAAAATCCTTTGCCGGATCCCACGAGACCTCCTGCATCAGGGGCAGGCGGAAGACGGTGATCGGAAGCTGTGAGATGGTGTAGCCGTCCGGCTTCGCAGCCGCGGCCATGGTGGCTGGTCCAACCGTGCCGCCGCCACCGGCTTTGTTGTCGATCACGATGGGCTGCCCCAGGACCTTGGACGCGCTCTCGGCGATCGCGCGCATCGAGATGTCGGTCGATCCGCCGGCCGGCCATGGAACGATCAGCGTTACCGGTTTGGTGGGATAATCCTGTGCACCCGCGGCGGTTGCGAGCAGCGCGCTCACGACGGCATGCATGGCGGCAATGGCAAAGGTCTTCAGCCCGTATCGAGACATCGAAACTCCTCCCTCGCGGTGGCCTCGTTCGGGCCGCCGTTTCTCATTGTTATGACGGGATTGTCCCCGAAATCATGGGAGAAGAAAAGCGCATTGCGCGGGCGCGATACGGTGATCTCGCCGAAAAGCGCACGTGCGACAATTGGTCGTTTGGAGGCGTACCGAGATACGGAATTTGGCTTCGGCTGAGCCCTTACGCCACGCGGCGGACTGCGCTCAGCGTCTCGATCATGCGTCCGACTTCCGCGGCCGGGCAGGGCTTGCCGAAATAATATCCCTGAACGGCGGTGCAGCCGCATTCGCGAACGAAGTCGAGTTGTTCAATCGTCTCCACGCCTTCCGCCGTGGTTTCGACGCCGAGCACCGAGCCGAGGCTGGCGATGGTGCGGACGATCGCCACACTCTCCGGACTTTCGCCGAGCGTGCCGACAAAGGAGCGGTCGATCTTGATGCGGTCGAACGGAAACTTGCGCAAATAGCTCAGCGAAGAATAACCGACGCCGAAATCGTCGAGGCTGACGCGCACTCCCAACGCGCGGAGCTGGTGCAGGATCTCGATCGTGGCCTCGCTGTCGTCGAGCAGAGCCGTCTCGGTGACCTCGAGCTCGAGCCGATGCGGCGGCAAGCCGGCCTCCGCAAGCGCGCTCGTCACCATCGTCACCAGCCCGCGCGAGCGGAATTGCACCGGGGACAGGTTCACCGCGATGGTGAGATCGGGCCAGGTCGCCGCGGTCGCGCAGGCCATGCGCAGCACCCATTCGCCGATCGGAACGATCAGCCCATTCTCCTCCACGATCGGTATGAATTCAGCCGGCGAGACGAGGCCGCGCGAGGGATGTTTCCAACGCAGCAGCGCCTCGAAGCCGGTAAGTTCGGTGCTGTCGAGCCGCACCTGCGGTTGGAACGCCAGGTGGAATTCATCCGCTTCGAGCGCGCCGCGCAGATCGCGCTCCAGCGCGTGCCGGCCGCGAGCCTCTTCCTCCATTTCGGGTTCAAATAGCCGATAGGCGCCCCGCCCCTTGGCCTTGGCCTGGTACAGCGCGAGGTCGGCGCATTTCATCAGCTCGTCGGCATCGAGCCCGTGATCGGGCGCGATTGCGATGCCGACGGAGACGCCGACATGGATCGACTGGTTCTCCAGCGGCGGCGGGTGACCGATGATCTCCACCAGGCGGCGTGCGAGCCTTTCCGCCGATTGCGGCTGCGGTCCGCGCTGGAGCACCGCGAACTCGTCGCCACCGAGCCGCGCGACGGTGTCGTGCCCGCCGACATTCTCCTTCAGCCGCGCCGCGACCCAGCGCAACAGCCGGTCGCCGGCCGCGTGGCCGAGGCGGTCGTTGACGGTCTTGAAATTATCGAGGTCGAAGCACAGCACGGCCATCGCGCCGCCGGCGATCGCGACCTGGTCCAGCCCCTCGCCCATCTTTTCGCGGAACAGCGTGCCATTGGGCAGGTCGGTGAGCGAATCGTGCCGCGCCATGTGCGCCACACGGGCCTGAGCCTTGTGGGCGTTCGGTAACGTCCTCATAGGTGACGACCCAGCCGCCGTGCTCCATTCGCTTGTGATTGAGCTTGATGATGCGGCCGTCGCCCAAATAGCGGTGCAGTGTGTGCTCGCCCTCGCGCAGCCTTTCGACATAGTCGGCATAGAGCCGCGCGGCGGTGGTGTTTGGATGGATGCCGAGCTCGCAGCTGTCCTCCATGATCTCGCGCATCGACACACCAGGCTTCACCAATTCGGGCGACAGTCCGTACATCTCGATGTAGCGCCGATTGCAGACGATGACGCGCAAGCTCGAATCGAGCATGCACAGGCCCTGGCTCATGTTGTTCAGGGCCGCGTCGAACCGCCGATACTGCTCGCTCAACTGCTCGACTGCGTGCTCGCGCTCGGTGATGTCCTCGTAGGTGGCCACAAAACCACCCTCGGCCAGAGCGCAATAGCGCACCGAGATCGTGGTGCCGTTCGACATCCGTCGGCGTATCGGCGAGGAGTTGCGGTCGGCGATCCTTGCGCTGGCGGCCTCCAGGAGGTGTCGCGGGCTATACTCGGAAGAGAACGCGCCGTTTGCCATCGAGCGTTCGATCAGTTCGCCGAGATGCGTGCCCGGCTTGGCTTCCTCCGGCGAGAGCCGATAGATCTTCCGGTAGGTGGTGTTGCAGACGCGCAGGCGCATCTCGCTGTCGTAGAAGGCGAGTCCGTGCGCCATGTTCTCCAACGCCGCATCGAGCATGAAGTTCTGCTGCCTCAGCATCTCCTCGTATTGCAGCCGCTCGGTGACGTCTTCGTGTACCGTCACCCAGCCGCCGTCGGGCAGAAAACGGGAAACCACCTGCACCATCCGTCCGTCATAGCGCATCACCAACAGGGTTTTCTCCTTCCTGGTGCGCACGTCCTCCAGCCTGGTGTCGTGGAATTCCTCGCCCGGCATGCCCGGCAGGTTGCCGCGCGACATCCAATGCTCGATGACCGTACAATGCGAGACGCCCGGCTTCACGATTTCCGGGTCGAGGTTATAGAGATTCAGGAAACGTTCGTTGCAGACGACGACGCGGCTGTCGGCATCGTACATGATCAAGCCGTGCGCCATGTTGGCGAGCGCGTGCTGGCTGCGCTCGGTCTGCACGCGCAGCTCCGCCTCGAGCCGGGCGAGGCGGCTGACGTCGTCGCAGATCGTCATCCAGCCGCCGCCGGGAAGCGGCTTCAGCTCGAGCGCCATGACGAGGCCGCTCGCGAGTGTCTGTTGAGTCCGGAACGGCTGGCCGGCTGCGATCCGCGCCATGCGCGCGGCATAGAGTGCGTCGACTTCCCCCGCGGGGATGTTGCCGAGGGCCACACTGTGGGCGAGCACGTCGCGGTAGCTCGTGCCGACCCGCACGATTTCGGCCGACATGTTGAACAGGCTGAGATAGCGCTGATTGACCAGCACGATCCGGTTGCCGGCATCGTAGACGCAGACACCCTGTTCCATGTGGTCGAGTGCAAGCTGGCTCAGCCCGACCAGGGCCTTCGGGCCCTGCTCGCGGCGTGCATCAAGCTCGTTGTCGCGGATCGACGTCATGGGGCGGCGGGGTCTCGGCGGGCAATAGACTTAACGCAGGGCAATTCAGCCGCCGAGGCTAGCGAACAGGCGGGAAATTCCCTTAAGCGCCGTAGTTTACGGAGGGTGACCGTGATGCAGAGATGCTGCCAATGTGGAGGGGGGTGCAAGGTAGCGTCGCGCCGGTCGGCCTGCGCAATTGCGCCTTAGGCCCGGATGGACATCGAATGTCTGGTCCAAACGGGCCTACGGCCCGTACAGCACGAGTTCCGTATCCGTGAGATCGGCGAGCTGCGGCCGGTGCGGGCCCTTGAAATATTTGCGGCCGCGACGCTCGGTGTAGATGCCGACGAGGCCGGGAACGGAGCCGTTGGAATCGACGGCGACCGCGATCTTGCCGAGCCGCAGCAGCAGCCGGCCGATGCGGCCCGCGCATTCGGTGTACTCGGCCGCGTTGCGGCAGTAGATCAGCTTCATCGCGGGCGGCGCAATGATGCCACGGCGGATGCGCACCGGTTGCAGGATGAAGGGGAACGCTCCCTTCGGCGTGCGGCAGACGAGGCTGAGGCAATTGTAGCGCGCATGCCGCGTCAAGAGCTCGGTCTCGGCATCGGAAAGCCCGTCGATCGTTTTGGCGTGCTGCGAGATGACCTGGATCTTGCTCCAGCGTGGGACGCGCGCCAGCGCAGGCACGGAGAAGAATATACCCCTGCAATAGGCGCGAAAGCCCTGCGTCTCGATGATCGGCCAGGTCCACGGCGCCGGGCTGATGTTGAGATAGGTGACGTCCTTGTGCCGCTGCGCGATCTTGGTCAGGAGCGGGGCGTAGTTGCGGTAGGCCGGATCGACGTACCAGCTCGACAAATTGCACTGGATGGCGGTCTCATCGCCGTCCCTCCGCGCCGTGTAGATCAGCAGCAGCACGCCGACCGGCGTGCCGTCATTGTCGAGCATGTAGCCGAAGCGCGGGTAGCCATCCGGTACCGGTCGGAAGGCTTGCCGGCGCAGGCCTTGGATCCAATAGCCGCGCGAGCGCCCGACGAAGCCGCGCGTCAGCAAGTCCGCGACCGCATCGACGTCGGACTCGGTGATCTCGCGGCATCGGACCTTGGTGTGGATCACGCTCGTCTTTCCCGTGGAAATGACCGGCCTCGTTCCGTTAGCGCCAGCCTTCGCCGTGGGCATCGGCCGCGATCTGCGGCTGCAGGCCCATGATCTCCCGCACCTTGGCGGGCCAGGCGGAAGGGTCGGTGCCGTGGGTGTGGAACATGGCGACCGCCAGCCGGTCCATGCCGAAAGCGACGCAGCCGGTGTGGGCCGGCTCGCCATTGGCGTCCTTGATGTCCCACGTCGTGCCGAAATGCTCGCGGTGATAATTGAAGCTCATGCAGGCGGTCGGCTGCTCTTCCGAGCGCAGCGGGATCAGCAGTTCGAACTTGAGCTGCTGCTGCTTCTGGCTCACGGCCTTCATCTGACCGACGCGGCCGAAGAACGGATCGCTGGCATAGTCGACGCGGAAGGTGAGACCGAGATCGGTCGCAATCGCCTGCGCGCGCACCATCCAGCGCTCGCGGAAATCGGCCACGTCATCGGGGCTTCCGATGCAGACATATTCCCGCATCCGGAACGATTGCAGCCGGTCGAGATGTTTTGACGGTTCACGGCGGAAGCAGTCGGCGGCGACGTCGAAGCGCAGGCCACCCTTCGGCAACTGACCGCGGCTCGCCGCGATCGGATAGACGGGATAGCAGGCCGCCGGCGACAGCACGAGGTCTGCCGGCGAGAGCGAGCTGGTCCAGTCACCGCCGGCGTCGAAGCGGCTTACCGCGGCGTTGATCTCGCGCTCGGTGCCGTGCAGGCCGCAGACGCAGCCGAGCAGGTTCGGAAAGCTCTTCAGGTAGCCGGATTTTTCCAGCTGGGACCGGCTCATCACCGGCGGGAAGCGCATCACCTCGGTGCCGGCCTCGCGATGGCTCGTGATCAGCGCGGCGAGCTTTTCGACGATGCCTTCATAAAGAGCGGTGCGGGCATAGACGCCGTCCGAGCCCATCGGATGAAAGAGCTTGTCGGCGAGATGATCCAGCGGATCCGCGATCTGCGGCACGGTCTCGGGCGAGTTGGGGAGAACAGCAATGTTCATGTCGGCTTCCTGCTATCTGAAATTGTTCTTATTGAACGAAGGCACGTCAGTCTCGAAAGCTCGTCAGTCCCGAAGGCTTGTCGGCACGCCGCTCATCAGGGTCGACGTCGCGGCATTGGCCAGAATGCGGTCGTTGTTGATCATGATCGGCGACGACAGCACGTCGCGCAGGTGGCGGCCCATCGTGAACTCGCCGTCGTTGCGGTAGCCGGAAAGGCCTGCGGTGCGCATCGCATGCATCACGGTCTCGACCGCGAGCTCCGAGGCCTGCACCTTCAGAAGCGTGATCGAAGACTGGAAGTCGAGCGAGCCGAGCGCGCGTTCATCGTGCTCGGCGCGAGCAAAGGCGTCGATATTGGCCGATATCAGCGCCCGCAGCTTGGCCAGCGACATCTTGGCGGCGGTGAAATGTGCGGCTGCCGGGGGCATCTGGCCCCCTGAGGTGCGGGCCGCCTTACGGACGAAGGCCTGCGCACGGGTGACGGCGGCTGCAGCGATACCAGCCCAGGCCGAGGACCAGCACAGATGCGCGAACGGCGTCATGGTCTGGGCGTGGATCTTGTCGTAGGATTCCGGGAAGACGCGATCGGTCGGGCAGTCGACCTTCAGCTCGAAACCGGTCGAGCAGGTGCCGCGCATGCCGAGCGTTTCCCAGCCCAGCGTCCGCTTCAGCGAATAATCGTCCCTGGCGAGCGCCAGCAGCACCTGGTCGGACGCAGAAGCGTCGGTGGCGCGGCGGGCGATGGTCACGAGGCCGTCGGCCTCGGCGCCGTAGGAGATCACGGTGGCGTCGCGCAGCAGCGAGACGGTGTCGCCTGCGACGTCGACGGCGGCGGCGCTGGCGCGGATGTTGCCGCCGTTCTGGCCTTCGGTGGTGGAGGAGGCGAGCAGCCACTGGTCGCGTGCGACCCGGCGCATCATGGTTTCCATCCAGGGGATGCCGTGGCCGTGCCTGACGACGCAGGCGACCTTCGTGGTGTGCATGGCGTAGATCATCGCCGTGGAGGCGCAGGCGCGTCCGAGCGTGTAGCAGACGTCGGTGACGTCGTGGATCGAGGCACCGAAGCCGCCGAACTCGGCCGGGATCATGACGCCGAGCAGCTTCTGCTCACGCGCAACCTCGAAAGCCTTGTGGGGGAAGCGGGCATCGCGATCGACCCCGTCTGCGTCGGCAGCCGCCACGGTGGCGGTCCGGGCGGCGCGCTCAATGAGAGAGGGACCATGCTCGAGAAAGCTCGTCTGCGTCTCGTCGACAGTGAGGACTGCTTCACGCACGTTCATACTCGTCCGCCTCCGGTTTGCCGTTCAGGATCGCCGGCATCATTCGCGATGCCGCTTGAGCGATTCCTTCGACCATCTTTGCTTATGAGATGAGGCTACGGATTTAATTCAAATTCGTCGATGAAATAGAGGGTAAACAAAGCCCAATTCCGAACGAACAGTTAAGTTCGGGTTGTTTGCCTCGTCCGGATTTCCGCGGTCGCGTTAGGGATCTGTAAGAAGCCGGAAATCCAACAATCTGAGTCATCGTTTACTAAGAAACGCGAAGTAATGGTGGCGTCCATTGCGGGATCGGCCCGCCGTGCCCATCGTAGCCGGCAACCGGTCCGACCTTTGTCGACAGATGGGAATTTACCGATGCAGGCTTTCGATACCGAGTTGCGCAATCGCATCATCAAGCTGGTGAAGGGCATCCTCGCGCAGAACTCGCTCTCCGCTGAGGTCACGCCGCAGGCCAAGCTCGTCGATGTCGGCCTGACCTCGATGGACATGGTCAATCTGATGCTCGGCGTCGAAGCCGAATTCGACTTCACGATTCCCCAGGTCGAGATCACACCGGAGAACTTCCAGTCCGTCGAGACGCTGGAGCGCATGGTCGCGACCCAGCTGCGGTCGGCGGCCGCGGCATAGCCGGGAGTGCTGGCGCGCGTTCTCCTGACGGCACCTCTTGACCCCATCACCCGTTCCAAAACCGACGTAAAACTGGCATAGCTTCTCCACGGAATCGCGATGGCGCGAACGGGGTGGAGCAGGCATGACGCAGGCGGTATTGGGCATCATCGGCGGCTCCGGCATCTACGATCTGCCGGGGCTGGAGGACGCTCGCGAAGAGGTGATCAGGAGTCCCTGGGGTGAACCGTCGGCACCCCTGCGGCGCGGCTCGATTGCCGGCCTGCCGATCGTGTTCCTGCCGCGCCACGACAAGGGCCACCGGCTGTCGCCCTCCGACATCAATTATCGCGCCAATATCGACGTCCTCAAGCGCGCAGGGGTCACAGACCTGATCTCGCTGTCGGCCTGCGGCTCGTTCAGGGAGGAACTGCCGCCGGGAACCTTCGTTCTCGTCGACCAGTTCGTCGATCGTACCCACAAACGCGAGAGCTCGTTCTTCGGGAGGGGATGCGTCGCGCATGTGTCGATGGCGCACCCGGTCTCGCCGCGGCTGCGCATCCACCTTGCCACGGCGGCCGAAGCCGAGGGCATCGCGTTTGCGCGCGGCGGCACCTATGTCTGCATGGAGGGACCGCAATTCTCGACCTATGCGGAAAGCATGACCTACAAGACGCTTGGCTATTCCGTAATCGGCATGACCAACATGCCCGAGGCGAAACTCGCGCGTGAGGCGGAGCTTTGCTACGCCACCGTCGCGATGGTGACGGATTTCGATTGCTGGCATCCTGATCACGACGCCGTCACCGTGCAGGACATCATCCGCGTTCTGAGCTCGAACGCCGACAAGGCAAAAGCGCTGGTGGCGCGGCTGGCGAAAGACTTCCCGCGCGAGCATGAGCCGTGCCCGATCGGCTCGGACCGCGCGCTCGATACCGCGCTGATCACCGCGCCCGAGGCGCGCGATCCCGAGCTCTTGAAGAAGCTCGACGCGGTGGCCGGGCGCATCCTGCGAACGTGATACGAAAGGCAGAATCCCATGAAGGTCGACGGCAAGCATTTCCGCAGCATCTGGCGTGAGCGCGACGGCTGGTCGGTCGGAGCGATCGACCAGCGCCGGCTGCCGCATGAGTTCATCGTTGCGAAGCTGACCTCATGCGAGGACGCGGCCCTCGCCATCCGCGACATGCTGGTGCGCGGTGCGCCACTGATCGGCGCGACCGCAGCTTACGGCATGGCGCTGGCGATGCGCGAGGACGCTTCCGACGCCGGCCTGAAGCGCGCCTACGACACGCTCGTGGTGGCGCGGCCGACCGCGATCAATCTGAAATGGGCCCTGGACGAGATGCGCGCGAGCCTCGCGCCGATCGATGCACTGGAGCGCGCGGAGGCCGCCTATGCGCGCGCCGACGAGATCGTCGAGCAGGACGTCGAGATCAACCGCGGCATCGCCGGCAACGGCCTGAAACTCATCGAGGCGATCGTCGCAAGGAAGAAGCCGGGCGAGACCGTCAATGTGCTGACCCATTGCAATGCCGGCTGGCTTGCGACCGTCGACTGGGGCACGGCGACGGCGCCGATCTATCTGGCGCACGAGCGCGGCATCAAGATCCATGTCTGGGTCGACGAGACGCGGCCGCGCAACCAGGGCGCCTCGCTCACGGCCTGGGAGCTCGGCCATCACGGCGTGGCGCATACGGTGATTCCCGACAACACCGGCGGTCATCTGATGCAGCACGGCATGGTCGATCTCGCCATCGTCGGCACCGATCGCGTTGCCGCCAATGGCGATGTTTGCAACAAGATCGGCACATATTTGAAGGCGCTCGCCGCTCACGACAATAACGTGCCGTTCTATGTCGCGCTGCCGTCGCCGACGATCGATTTCGCCGTTGATGACGGCATCCGCGACATCCCGATCGAGCAGCGCAGCGGCACGGAAGTCACCGACATGACCGGCCGCACCGCGGATGGAAGGCTTGAGACCGTGCGCATCGTGCCGGAGGGCTCGCCGGTCGCGAACTATGCCTTCGACGTGACCCCGGCACGGCTCATCACCGGCCTCATCACCGAGCGCGGCGTGCTGAAGCCCGATCGCGCCTCACTTGCCGCGGCGTTTCCGGAGCGGATCGCAGCCGCGGCCGAGTAGTTCTGGCTCGGCGATAGCTCGCAATGACGGAGAATGACGCTCTAGCTCAGCTTCAATCCCGTCGCGGCCTCGAGCCCGGCGATCGCCTGGGCGCCGCTGGTGACCTTGATCGTCGTCATGCCCATCTCGCGTGCCGGCTTCAGATTGACGCCGAGATCGTCGAGATAGACGCAATTCTTCGGATCGACCTTCAGCGTTTCGACCATCAGCTGATAGATGCGCGGGTCGGGCTTGCGCAGGCCGATTTTGGCGGACTCGATGACATGGTCGAACAGCACCATAACCTCGGCGACATAGAGTGAGCGCCCGGTCATGCTGCCGATCGCATTGGCCGGCAGATTGTTGGTAATGCAGCCGGTCTTGAATTGCGCCTTGATGCGCTTCAACGCTTCGACCATCTCGGGGCGCAGATCGCCCTGAAGCAGCGGCAGCACGTCGCGGCCGCGCACCTCCGCGCCGAGCGCCAGCGATTCCGTCGCGAACAGTCTGTCGAACGTGTCGATATCGACCTCGGCGCGCTCGAACTTGGCCCAGGCATTTTCCAGATGATTGGCGGCATTGGTGCGCCGGATGATGTCGATGGGCAGGCCACGCTCTGTCTCGAACCGCGTGAACGCTTCAAACGGCGAACTCGTCAGCACGCCACCAAAATCAAAGATCACAGCCTCGATCGTCAAGATTCCGCCCTCGTCAATTCCTTTCCAAGAGCGCTAGCATGCGCTATCGGCAAGGGCCAGTCCGAAGCCATCCTAATGCTGTCACCGACGCCAACACCAAAGCGTGTTTCCATGAAGAAGCTCGTAACCCTCATTGCGACCGCGCTGCCGCTCGCCACGCCCGCTTATGCCATCGTTGGTGGCGGCACGCCCCAGGCCGATGGCGTCGCGCGCGCCGTCGTCACGATCGTCGGCTCGCGCGGCAATTTCTGTACCGGCACCCTCGTTGCGCCAAAGCTGGTGCTTACCGTCGCCCACTGCGTGCAACCCGGCGCGGACTACAAGATCGTCGATCGCGGCACCGACGGGCAGCCGCAACTGCTGAATGTCCGCACCGTCGCGATCCATCCGAATTTCAACATGCAGGCAATGCAAGCGCATCGCGCTACCGCCGACGTGGCGCTGCTGCAGCTGGACATTCCACTCAAGGGAAAATCGACGGTGCCCGTCGGCGCGCCGAATATTCCGATCCAGGTCGGCAGCCGCTTCGTCATCGCCGGTATCGGCGTCACCGTGCGTGGCGAGGGCAAGAGTGGCGGCGCGACGCGTGTTGCCGGCCTCGTCGCGACGGGTCAGCCCGGCACGCTCCAGATCCGGCTGGTCGACCCCGTAACCAACGGTGTTCGCGACGGAATTGGCGCCTGCACCGGCGATTCCGGCGGTCCCGTGTTCGAGGACAAGCCGACCGGATCCGTGCTCGTCGGCGTCATCAGCTGGTCCACGGGGCCGAACGGAGCCGCCGGCTGCGGCGGGCTGACCGGTGTTACGCCGCTCACGCTCTATCGCGACTGGATCTTGCAGACCGCGCGGAGCTGGGGTGCGGCGCTGTGATTTGACCGCGACCCGATCTATGTCATCTTGAAGCGGAAGCGCGATGGGCAACCATGTCCGTCGCGGAGGAAACGCGCCGCCCAACCAAGGGCGGCCACAAAAACAAGCAAGGCATAGAAGCAACAATGAATGTCGCTGTTCGCAGTCACGCCACGGCCAAACAGACTTCTGAGCATTTCGACGTGCTGATCGTCGGCGCCGGTATCTCGGGCGTCGGTAGCGCCTATCACATGACCAAGCAGCTTCCGGATGCGAGCTTCGTCGTTCTGGAAACGCAGGCGACGTTCGGCGGCACATGGACGACACATCGCTATCCCGGCATCCGCTCCGACAGCGACCTCCACACCTTCGGGTATAGCTTCAAGCCCTGGGTCGGGCCGCCGATCGCGACCGCCGAGGAAATCCTCGCCTACATGAACGAGGTCATCGACGAAAACGACATCGCGCGGCATATCCGCTACAAGCACAAGATCAATTCGGCGAGCTGGTCGAGCGAGCAAAACCTCTGGACCATCGAGGCGGTGACGACCGACACTGGCGAAGCGAAAACCTTCACGGCGAACTTCCTCTGGATGTGCCAGGGCTATTACCGCCATTCGGAAGGCTATACGCCGGAATGGAAGGGTACGGAGTGCTTCAATGGCCGCATCGTTCATCCGCAAACCTGGCCTGATGATATCGAGCTCGCGAACAAGAAAGTCGTCGTGATTGGCTCCGGCGCGACGGCGGCGACGCTGGTGCCGAACATCGCCGACAAATGCGCGCATGTCACGATGCTGCAGCGGTCGCCGACCTATTTCCGTTTGGGGCGCAACGCCATCGAGATCGCGGAGGAGCTACGCCGGCTGCAGGTCGACGAAGCATGGATCCACGAGATTGTCCGGCGAAAGATCCTGTTCGAGCAGGACGCGTTCACCAAGCTTTGCTTGTCAAAACCCGAGCAGGTGAAAAAGGAGCTGATCGGGCAGATCAGCGCGGTGCTCGGTCCGGAGTACGATGTCGACACGCATTTCACGCCGAGCTACCGGCCGTGGCGGCAGCGCATCGCCTTCGTGCCCGATGCCGATCTGTTCAAGGGCATCGCCAGCGGCAAGGCGTCCGTCGTCACCGACGAGATCGAGTGCTTCGTCGAGAACGGCATCCAGCTCAAATCCGGCAAGCTGCTCGAGGCCGACGTCATCATCACCGCAACCGGCTTCAATCTCGCGGCGCTCGGCGACATCGCCTTCGAGGTCGACGGCAAGCCGCTCGCTTTCGGCGACACCGTCACCTATCGCGGCATGATGTTCACGGGCGTGCCGAACATGGTCTGGGTCTTCGGCTATTTCCGCGCCAGCTGGACGCTGCGCGTCGATCTCGTCGCCGACTTCGTCTGCCGCCTGCTGGGTCACATGAAGGCCAAAGGCAATAAGAAGGTCGAGGTCAAGTTACGCGCCGAAGACCACAACATGCCGATCCTGCCCTGGATTGATCCGGAAAACTTCAATCCCGGCTACATGATGCGCAACATGGACCTGCTGCCCAAGCGCGGCGACAAGCCGGAATGGCAGCACAGCCAGGATTACTGGACCGAAAAGGACGAGATCCCGAAGACGGATCTGGATGGCGGGGAGTTTGTGTATGGGTGAGGTGGGATAAGCGGCGCTACAAACTTCTCCGTCGTCCCGGCGAAGGCCAGGAGGTGGATTCACACTCGAAGTGCAACAGTTGAGAGGAGAAGGCCTCGGCCGGGGTTCTGAAGTCAAGGCAT
>NZ_JBVVOU010000034.1:0-65285 GCF_055807635.1 Bradyrhizobium sp. Kon56
TTGAGCTTTGGCAAGGCGATCGACTCGTTGCTGTGTTCCGAAGTGCAACGTCGAATGAAGGTCGGAGCTAACGCGCGATCCTGAATAGACGGCCGGTCTCGCCGCCGAGTTAGTTCGAGCATTGTGAGGCACCGCGGCCTGGCTGGTTGCCGACATGTCGCAGCGACGTCGTCACCGGGGCTCGCTACTGCGGTCCGGCGGTCTCTAAACGGCTCTTGCTCTGCCGCTCGCTTTGGTACGCTTTCTTCTTGTTCTTGCTTCTACATGTCGGAGCTTACTTCGAAGCTTTTCCACCTCTCTAAGCTCCTCCAGAAGCGCCTGGTGCCGTTCATTCAGAACAGCACTAGAAAAAATCTGACGCGTACTCGACATCACATGCCTCAGAAATGATTTGAAGTAAGAAGTCGACGAAAAGCGAAAGCTAAAGAATACTCCACCGAAGCTCAATGAACTGAAGCCGCAGCCGCCAGATGCTCCCAGTACTCTGCCTCTGCAAGCAGTTTCCAGCTTCTCTCAGGTTGGAGTGCGGCAGTCTGTCGGCACAGCAGCGCCATTGCACGCAGGCGGCGGGCAGCTTCCATTTCAACCTCCTCCCATGTTTTCCCCCAACATATTTTTTGTTTTTGCGATGGAGTCATCATGATTATATAACATAATCAAATTTCTCATTTAATGGCGGTCAATTTGGTTCCATTTGTAAGCCGACCGGGAACTGCTTTCGGTTTAAGCTTCACATGGATTTCGAATGCTTGCTCGCGGGCGCTGTTGCGCGCTCAAGTGAACGAGAAACGTGCGCGGGGCAGCTACACGAGAAACGAAGCTTCGTGCGCGAGCATCGGAACGTCAGAAATCCTAGCCGAGGACTCTTCTCGCCGCCGTCAAGGGCACGTGCGACGGCTACCGAGACAGTTATCTTTCTTTGGCTTTCAAGGTGATGGCAACCGAGACAGCATCAACAGGGTCAGAAGCAATAGATGTCGCGTGCCTGCTGGGCTTCGCTCCGACAGTTCTCATCATGGCGTATGTGGGCGGCCTAAGCGAAGGAGCCAACGGGTTGCGCAAGACTTTGCAGCAAACACGGTTGGGAGGATCAAGAAAGAGTATCAGGAGCGG
Source organism: Bradyrhizobium sp. Kon56 (assembly GCF_055807635.1). Lineage (NCBI taxonomy): Bacteria > Pseudomonadati > Pseudomonadota > Alphaproteobacteria > Hyphomicrobiales > Nitrobacteraceae > Bradyrhizobium > Bradyrhizobium sp. Kon56. Next base: position 1,114 of record NZ_JBVVOU010000034.1, read on the forward strand.
GATTGGGTCGTGCTTCGGAACCTCTCCAGTGGGCTGCTCCTGCGTGATCTCGTGGAGAAAGAGAAATTGCAGTTCGTGCGCCATACGTGTCGTTCTCCGAAGTGAGTTCATAGGCATGGAGCCGGGGATTTATCGAGGGGTCAGTAACCTAAAACAAACGAGCCTGGATGCAGAAACCGCCCCATTAAGTCCCGAGGCCGTTTTGCTTGACTAGAAGCGAGGAAGCAATTTCTCGTCCTCGTGCTGAAAGCGCAATTGAGCCTGGTCCAGGTCGCGGCCCGCTTCAGTAGGGTTGGGCGGGGTCAGGCATCGGCAGATTCGGCGCCTTCGGGAGTATCTTCGACGGGTCGAACTGCGCGAGGATCTGCTTGCCCATAGCCACCGGATCTTTGAAAAAATCCAACGGAGACGCGGGAAATTGAAGCTGCCTGGCAGAGAGTGCAGGGCGTTGAAATCGGAAACGTCATCGACGCCAAGCACTACCTCCTCACCCTCGACGACGAAGTGCTTCTGGCGGTTCTTCAGAGCGGCCGCGGCAATGCATGGGTAACGCTCGATCCAATCCGTGCCATGCGCGATAGCGGCCGGCACGCGTTTGTCCGGGGATACGTCCTGCTCTCTTGCGAGGCAGCAAAGGATGGGGAACGACGGATGCGCTCGCTCTAAGGCAAGCTGGGCGATTTTAAAGCACAGGGCCATTTTTAAATAAATAAATAATATAATGCCAATTTAAATGTTGACCGATATTTAAAATAGAATTAATTTGAGAGTGCCTGGCGCCGGACGAACGCGTCTGGCCACCGAGAAACGGCTCCCGCATCCCGCCCCTGCTTACGCCATGAGATGTGAGGGGCCGTTTCTTGGCCGATGGTGAGGCGGATCATCCTCCGCATGGCTACGTTTTTATCGTCCCCACCATGACAGCAGCGGTGTTACTGGTTGAAATCGCAATTATTATTGTTCTCGTCACGATTTGACTGACGCGAGAAACTAACAGCCGATGAGAAGCGGCGCGCGATCACGCATGATCGTCTCAGTCAGCTCGCCGCATCGTGCGGTCGATTTATCTTGTCAAAGTGGAAAAATGACCCGCCGGTCACACCGGTCGTTTTAGTCGTTGCTCTCACGAGCTTAGACCGCATGCCGGCCAGTATCATGTAAGTAAGGCGCCGCCAGATCAGGTTCATAACGGCTATGAGTGCATTTAGCCGCTCGAGGCGGACTTCAGCGCGGGCGCAAAGCGTTCGGAGAATGTTGCGGCCTTGGCTCCCGGGCTGCAGAAAGAGCGGCCGAGATAATCGTTGAACACCCCACGAATGCGATCGCGAGTAAGGCCGCACCGAAAAATAGTTTCCTCATCTTACTCTACTCGAGAGGACGTCAATGCCGTTCAGTCTTGGAGGGCGTTGTTTCGCGTCATTGCGTGTGAGGCTCGAAACGGTTTCCTGCACGCGGTCGTGACTCAAGCTGGGGTTATGGCGGTAGGACCTGCGTTGTGCGCCGCGCAACAACATATGCTCCGAAAAGACCGATGGCGGAGAGACGGCCCCGGCTTCAGGGTTGGCTTTTGAGGTACGCCGGAGCCGCTCCGCCAGCTTGGGCAAGCTAGCGAGACAGCAACGGCGCAGTGAGGACACGGGTTCCTCGCCGCGCAGGTCAGGCGAGGTTTAATTGGCACAATGTAATCCGCCGCGCTTTATCTTCGTTTCTACCCTGCGGCAAGCCACAATGCCTCTGACACTGCGGATGATAGGCCTGGATGATTACACGGTTCACGAGGACCGGCAGCTAGTCGGGCGCATCCGCTACGCCAACGAATGCTCCCCGGGGTTCTGGTTGTGGACGTGCATCGTGACGCTTCCCGGTCCGCCGTTCGGGAAAGCTGGCTCACTCGATGAAGCGAAGGGGCGGTTCATGATCGCATGGGAGAATTTCAAGGCGAAGCATACGGCGGAAGAGTTGGGGAAGGCCTTCGCTGAGATGAATCGCGCCAACCGACCAGACCATTATCTGCGCTCAGTGCGTTAGCGCGTCGCATTTGATTGCGACAAAAATTCGCCGGTTCACACTGCGGGCCATTTCCAAGCCGACGAGTTCGTCCCGGCTGTGTAGGCGCCAGCAGTGAGATTGCTCCGGCTTCAGGCCGACTTTTGGGTGGCCGCGGCCGCTCAGTTAGCTCGCGAGGAGCCGGCAAGATTCTCAAGCTCCCTATCGAGGTGTTCGTTCCCTGCTGGTCCACCGTGGGAAATTGACGGGAGGGCGCCGGTTCACGTTGGCTGCCTTCCTCATGTGGGCAACATGACGCCTGTCCCAGTACAGGCGGTCATTCATCCAACTCGCATTTTGAACTAAATCCTAAGTTGGTGGGCTTTTCGTTTTTATCAGCTTCTGTCATGTGGCGACGGTCATTTAGGAGAGACGTGCGTGGCGACAGGTATTGTGAAGTGGCTCAACCAAAGGCTATGGCTTCATTCAGCCCGACGACGGCGGGAAGGACGTCTTTGTCCACATTTCAGCGGTGGAGAAGGCTGGCTTCAGTGGTTTGGCAGAAGGTGCAAAGGTGAGCTACGAGATCGTGAGCGATCGGGGCGAGCAGTCCGCAGGTAATCTGAGACGGTAGGCGTGGCTGGGACAGGGCCCGCCGGTTCGCACAGGCGGGCCGGGCGCTTTGACCACGTATCGAATTTAGTACTCGCTTTGGCGGCAATCTTCGGCGCTTTCACCGCTCCAGTTCCTTGATGGCGTCCTTTAGCAGCTCGAGAAGCCGGATTTCACATGCCCCCATGACGAACTGATCGGCGTCGTCAGGCACGACAATCTGCCCCTGCACGTGTCCATCATGGGATTGGATGATGAAGTCTCGGGCCTTGCACGCTTCGTTGCGGACGTTCGTTATCGCCTCAAGCGGACCCCATTCAATTCTGACAGCCATTGCTAACCTTCGCTCTTAGCGGAACGCGCGCGAGCTACTGCGGGTCATGCGAGTTGAGGAGCGGTAAAGCCGGCACATCGATCGGCTCGCCTGGCGGTCGATCAACCCGGTTCGCTTTCTTTCCGCTGACGAGGACACCAATATAGCCGTCACCCCGCCCTGCGATCATCAGCCAGTGCGGGAATGCCAAGGACATGGTCGCTGGCCTCAAAATACCGCGCTCACGGGCGCCGTAGGACAAACCTATTCAATCATTTCGCGATTGAACAAGTCAAACATTTAATATATTTAATAAATGCATTGTCTATTTAATTGCGAGATATCAAGAGCGCGGGGTGCACTTATGCCCTCGATAGAGTCTATGCACTTCGGCAGCACAGCGCCTTCCGACCAGCACCCCTATGATCGCGAGCCGGGTGCGCCTCCTGCGTGGCGTCCTTCGGCAGGTGGACCAATCGACGCCGAGCCGGAGGCCGCGAATGACACCGCGGGCGAATGGCCTCCGCTCCCGTTTCCTGATGGCTGGTACGCCACCTGCTGAGTTGTGACGCGGCGTCTGCCTATATGGTGCTGGCAACCGGCAAAGCCGGCACTTGAAAGCGTCTGCGGGCCGGCGGGGTTGCCAGTTAGCACAGTGGGCGAGGAGTCACCCAATCAGGATGATATGTAAGATACTCGACAGGCAGTGTCGGAAGAGGCGATACTCTTGAGGCGGGGTGATGGGCCTAGTCGCGTCATTTTGCATGTCTGAAGATGTACTTCGCTTCTACCAGTTAGCTGACGTGTGCAGGGAACGGACGGCGCAAGCCCGTCAGTCCCGTCGACGCGGAGCCGTGGCTAAAGCTTGCTGAGGACTGGCTCGAATTCGCACGAGCCGACCAGCAACGGCGCGCTTACGAGCCGCGCTGCATCCGATGAACAGCGACCAGAAGATCTGGCCGCTCGAGCACCTCCACCAGCTTGTCCAAGATGATGCGCTCGTTATTCCGGGGCCTCGGTTCTAAGTATTTTTCCAAAATGCGCTGGGCGTCACTCACAGCCTGAAGAGCTAGCTGTTCATCCGTCATCTGTTAGCCCCCAGTGGCCAATCAGAACGGAAGAACCTACGTGTAAGATAGTTCCAGATCCTTTATTGCCGGTTGATGATGCGGTGCTCACGATAGGTGGGGAGCCCCCGTCAATGGAAGCCATGCTACTGCTTCCGAGGCGAGGCCATTAGTCTTCAGGGGCATCCCATCCGCGTCCCAGTCTGGAATTTTGGGAGGCAATGGTGAAATCGGCTGCCCTGCCGGTGGACTGGCGCGAGGCTGCCAGGCCGAAGCATAGGGTCAGCGTCAACGCAGTCACCACTAGCAGCGCGGACATGAACTAGCTCACGCGCACCTCTCTCACGCCCGAGAGCGCGCATAGCCGAAGGCTTTGGCCGGAGCCATGCACCGCTGAATACCGACAGAATGACGATCCAGGTTCAGCCCTTCCTTCCGCACCTGCAATTCAAGCCAGTCGATGCCGGACTCGGCCTGAGCCGCCTTCCGGGCGCGGTAGTGTTTCACAATGGTCTGCGCGCTTCGGTATGAATGCCCAGTGATGTCGCAGGTCATCAGCAAGTCGCAGCCAGCCCGATCGAGCAGCATGACGCAGGTATCACGTAAGTCCTGGTCGTGCTTTGGTCGAGTTCGCTGGCGCCATTGACGAACATCAGCGTGGGGCAAGGCTTCAGAACGCCATGCTGTCTCATCGCCATTGCTGTCGCGTGCGGCCTGCGCCAATCCGCCAATACACGCTTGCGCTGGTCGACCGCTCGAGCGCGCTGCGCCCTATTTCCCTCATCGAGAGGAAGAGGGGCAAACAGCCGATCGATATTTTCAATCAGTTCGGCGGCCAGTCGCTCTGCGCGGATAATTGACTGGCGCGTGTTGTCGCGCGAGAAAGCCGAAGATAAATGCGGAATGCGAAGCCCCTTGCTCAAGCCCTACCACGCGAGGATCGTGAAGTTCACTCCCTTCAGGGCAGTCGAGCTGCACAGCCTCTACGCTCGTTCGCTAACGCAGGATAAATCGGGTTCCAGTCACTCCTCGGGGGTCCGCTCCCCCGCGGCTCGCCGTCGCTGCGATTGAGTGCTCGGAGGCGACTGCAATGCAGGTACAGCCGAGGCGCGTCGCTCCGCCTCTTGGACTTTAAGCCGCAGATCTTCCAGCTCTGACAGTTGACAAACGAGGTCGTTCAACCGTTGGACAAGAAGGATCGAGCTATAACCCTGCATCAACGCCCTCCTGAGTCTGCAGCTATCCAGACAGCAAAAGGACCCCAGCCTCAGGGCGGTGAAGCTGGGGCTATCGAGCCGCCTTGGTGAAGGCAGCTGCCCCTTGGGGAGGCACGGGAAAACTTGGCAATCAGTAAGTCGTTCCAAGCCGAACAAAATGAGCCTTGCCTTGGGGCAGTGGGGAAAGCTGGGGCCCGACTGCATCGCCCAGTTGGGGAGAGGAATCGGGCAAACGCGGTAATTGGCGAGCCCGTACCAACCGCCGTGCCTCCGAAAAACGTTAGCGGCCCCTGTCGTCCTTGCCGTCGGGACAGCCATCGCCGCCGCCGTTACCCCACGGCTCGCTTTTTGCTCGCCTCCAAAAGCGCGTGTGCCGGCGAGTGGGTCGCTCGATAGGCAGTGTCGACCGATCGAAAGCGCAGCCGGACGGCTGTAAATTAGATTGAAATTCCATATTTAATATAGTTTAATATAGAAATTAAATGACGATTTTCAGAGTTTTGGGATCATGCCTCATTCTCCGTCCATCGTGCCTCATCCATATCCACGTGACGTCTATCTTGTGCTCGAGGATTATGGAGGTGGGCTCGGCCGTGCCTGGAGCGAAACCTCCGAAGACGACACTGGTCGAGCGACGCTGATGCGCCAAATAATGGAAGGTCAATACAAGCACCCTGCTCGGATCGTGGTCTTCAACACGGTTGAGGGATGGTCGCGTGATGTAACCGTAGAGATCGCAGATGAACTGCGCCGCTGCTTTGTCGAGTTCGATGACATTGCGCCAGCCGCGTTGGAATTCATCGAGAGAATCGGAAGGAACTGACTGTGGTGCGCAGTCGTGCCTTGCTTTGGTTTGCGCTAATCTCACAAACTTATCCGAGATGAGGACGATGAGCGGCAGCACGAACAAACAAGCGACGACGTGGGTGTGAGATAACCGCCTGGTGCGGCATAAGACCAACCCTTCTTGTGTTTGGAGTTGCCATGTCGGTGGGTTATGGTCGCGCTGTTGAATGGGACGGAAAGATCCTGACAGGCTCGGTGGTCGTAAATGGCGTGACGACCAAAGTGACTGCGGACCGAGCGATCATCCATGCGTATGCCGCGGGATTCAGCGATGCGCTCAGTTGGGAGATTGATCGCTTTCGGATAGAAATCTTTGAGAAGCTGATGCCATTCCTCCTTCGTCAGAATAGTTGACGGTAAGCTATGACCTCGCCGCGTGTCGGGGATTTTTCGGCAACGATGCTGATGAACTTCCGCTGCCGTGCACCTTACCTGACTTCCGGCAAGCAGATATCGTCATAGGATTAAAAGAGGCGGAGCATCAATCGATGGTCGAACGCCGCTTTCCTGGCCATCGCGGACCGGGTCCAGAATTGGCACGTAGACGATCTCGATGCCGCAGAGCCCTGTGATGCCCTGCCGCACCTGGAGCTGGCGGTCGCGAACCTGATCGCTATGTTGCGAACGGACGACCTGCGGTCCTAAAGGCCCGTCGGCGAGCCCGAGGCAGGAACGGTAGGAGACGCGGGGCAGCCTCCGCTCGATGGCGAGTCGTCAAGGTCCACGTTCATAGTCGCCAGGATGTAGCCGAAGGGTGAGCGCAAGGCATTCAGTTCCTCGACCTCGATCTCCATCCGTATTCCCCATGCGGAATCGTTGCGGTGATCTCGACGTCATTGCCGGCCGACACGCGCCAGGCTGCCACCCCGAAGCACAAGGTCAGCGTCAGGGCGAGGGCAAGCAGAAGCATAGAGACGAAATGGCTCACGCGCGTGTACCCGCAAATCTGAAACCAGTTGAGAGCGTGCACAGAGGCGCGATTCGGAAAATGCAGACGATCTGACGCATCGGCCGTTTTCCCCATCCTTACACGGGGCCAAAAGCGCTCACGATCCCGATCGTGATCGGCACGAGCGCGACCATCACCCACAAAGCGGGCGAGCTGGAGGACAGGCCAACGACCAGTATCAAAACACCGATACCTACGAGGGCCGCTGAGATTGCGTAGGCGACTGCCTTTTCCATCTATCGATCCACGACAACAAGGGATCGGTCGCACAAGGACTCGAGGCAAATCGAAACGTTCCTTTCTTGATTTAACTCGGCCATAAAATCCTATTTAATGCTAGTTTTTCAACTTAATTTCGCCAAATTAAAAGGCGCTTTCTGCGCGTCGGGGCAGGGCTATTAACCCGGAGTCCTGCATGTTCACTCGAGTAGTCGTAGCTTTATTGCTCGCTTTTGCGACATCCATTTCATCTGAAGCGCGCCCCTTGCGCGCCGCTTTGCCACCTGAATGCAACGTGATTATGCCATGCGACTTTTCATCTTCGCTGGTGCAGGCGCAGAGATACACGAGACCGGCACCGCGCCTGCAGCGAGGTGCCGTTGCTAGCCTACGGATGTCTGTGGCCAGCTCAGGGGCCTTAAGTAGTGAGATCGTTAGCGGTCGTCCGGCCGGTTGCCCTCGATCGTTCTGCGGATGTGGTGCGGCGATCCGAGTGTTTGGTCGGGTAGTACCGGAACTGAACCTCGCAGCCAATTGGCTGCGCTTTCCCCGCACCTCGCCAGCACCGGGAATGGTTGCCGCGCGACGTGGACACGTCTTCGTCCTTGAACAGCACATCGCTGGTGACATCTGGAAGGCGTACGATGCCAACTCAGGTGGGCACGCAACGCGAATTCACCCGCGCTCCCTGCGAGGGTACACCATCGTCAACCCTCATGCGGCTTAAAGCCATCGCGCAGCGTTCCCGTTAGAGTTTTCTCGCCACGTTCCGGAGCATCCGGTTCGCGGCTTCCGCTCAAAAACAGGGCCGCAGCAGTTTTCGCTGCGGCCCTGAAGTTGCAACTTGATTCTGCGCCGGCTTGTTCTCGCAGTTTGTCCCGAACACCGAGGTTGATAGGTCCGCCATCATGGGAAGCTTCAATGCAGCCAGGGCGTTCCATGACGATCATTGGTGTTCACATCAGAACGATAGAATTCGACGATGCGGTGCTTCATTGAGACCCGGACACGATAACCAGCGGATATCCACGCTCTCGCTTGAGGACCTGCTCTCTTCAGTGTGCTCCACCACGCAGTGAAGGTGTAGGCCGATCTCGGCAGAGGCTTCCCCAAGATCGCTTCAATTTCTGAAAAGGTGAGGCGGAGACTTTGACCGTTCTCCGTTCGCAGCCTTTCATGCAATGGCTGGTAAATCGACCTCGGCATGCGAGCACCATATCGACAAAATGGGCCGGCTGCCCGGCATTGGAATAGCAGACTGGTGCATATAGAGCGCGGAGGCAAAAGGCATTATCATTCAGGTCTGCAAGACCTCGCGGAGCCTGACGCAGCGACGTCTCTTCAGTGTTCCCTTAGCTCTAGGTCTCTCAGCAGCACGTGGAGAAAGTCGCTGGCGTGGTCATAGCGTTTACGACCATTCACGATCTCGCGGGTGCGCGGCTCCAGTGTGCTGGCGATGGCTTCAGCGCCGGGTAGATCAGCCTGGTGCGACCACTGCTGTAGCAGCCGATCAGGAATGCCTTGAGCGGATCCAGGCAGCTTCAACACACAATAATCGCCATTGTGCTTGTGATCAGCTTTCGCATAAAGAGCGAATAACGCTCGAAAGGCATTACGGGAAACGGCAGGTTTTGCCATTTAACATCCCCAACGTAAAATCGACTCACTTTAAGTTTAGAAATCTGACGCGTTAACAAAATAAAATCCAGTGTAATTTAATCGCTTGCCCTCGAAAAAGAGGTCATCAGAACTGACGTAAATCGAAGCACTGTGCGTCACAGCTCGCGCCGCCCTGCATCTCCGATACCCTATGCTGCTACGGGACAATCGACCTTAGCAGGCGGCCGAGTAGGATGGGCGGGGCAGGGGCTGCCCCGCAAAATTGCTACCAGACCTCGCAAGTGACTGAGACGAACCGATGTTCGCTCAACCCGCTCCCGAAGTCGCTCTCGTGCGCATGATCAGACAGTCGGTCTGGCGCTGCCCGGTCAATAGCGCGCGATAGATCTGTCCCGATCGAGGCCAGTCAATTTGCATCGGCTGCGGCGACCCACTCGATCGGGGTGTCGCGACCGCAGGCCGGCACCTAGCCGCTCGATAGGCATTGTCTGGTCGCCATTTCATGGCTTGACGTAGGTCCATCCCTGCTCCTGCAACTGCATCACCCTAACGACGCCCGACCTCACCACTTGGGCTTGGGCAACGATCGGAATGTCTTTATTTTCGGCCTTTTGCATTTTCTCTTGCGTGTTTCCACAGGCTTTGAATGATACTTCCGGCGTGCTCAGAGCCATTTCCTCAATTCGCGCTTTCACCGGCGATGTGTCATCGCGGAGCATATGGAGGCCGGGGCCGAAGGTAATCACCTCCACTTTCACTCCTTCACCAACCTCCTTGTAGTATTGCGCGACGTTGAGTGCATTGTTCAATGCAAGATTCATTGACGCGGAGTCGCTTGTGTTGACCTGAAGGATTAAGCGGTGCTCTTTCTTGGCAGCAGACGATGGCGCGATGCGCGCCAGCTCAAATTGTTTTGGCGTCGCCGCCCGCGCCGATGAATTCGCGTGCGTTCTTGCCGCGCCATGTGTTGAGGCTGCAGGCAAACTGGGCTGTGCCGAGAGCAGGCGAGTCTCCTGTGCCGCGGAACTAGACAGCCCGACCGGGAGCGAGATGATTGTCGCGATCATCGCTGTGATAATCTTCGGAAATTTGTGCATTATGTTGTTTCTCCAAGCAAGCTGAGGTTCATGATCAATTGTTGGGCTTCGCGATCGCGCGTGGCCATTTGCATGTTGCCGCCAATTTTGCACGTACGCTCTCGATACCATCGAGAGCGAACACTGCACCGGCGCTAGTCCCCGTTCGGCGTGACACATGCACGGAAAGTTCGCTGTGGCCTGGGATCGATTGCAACAGGCGAACGACATCGCCTTCAAGCGCGACACCGCGTACCGACGTAATTGTTGAGACCTGAAGAGGTGGATCATCATTGATGCGCAGGGATAGGGTGTAATCCTCGCGACGGCCCGACAGGCCGGCTCCATCAAGCAACACTTCGGTCAGGCCGCCGCGACAGCGTATCGACAGGCTCATTGCTGCGTCCCCTTGAGATGGTAGTGTCGCCTTGATGATCGATGAATAATCAACTGGCGAGGTGGTCTCGCTGACGATCCACGCCCCGGCTCCATTTGCGGGCCGATCAGAGACGCGAACCGGCGCCATAGGGTCTTCGGCGCCTCGGGCCCGAGCGAGGTCATTTGCGATCGCGAGCGTCACGACGAGAGCGATCAGGGTGAACGTCATTGCGCCGCCTGGCTCGAACGCGGCAGACGATCGAGCCAGGCCTGCGCCGCGGGAGAACGCGTCAGGCCAGGGACCGTCGCCGCCAAGTTGATCGACTTCCATTTCGGATCGAAACCGGGCTCCTGCAGTTTGTTGATCCGCGAGAACAGGCGGTCAACAAAGCGCGCCACACGATTAAAGCGATTGGATTTGATCGGCCAATTGAAAGCGACCAGCACGGTTGGAACGGCAATAGTTGTCACGCGTTCCCCCTGCCTGATCAAGTTTGGATAATCAGCTGCTTCCAGCCAAGATGGCAGATAATAATCTTCGAACTTGCTCTCGTAGGGGACCGGCAAGAACTTGAAGCCGGCATCCCAGCGACCACGTATGAATGCATCCACCGGCTTCGATGTTATGAAAACGACGGCGGCCAGCTCACCCCTGCGCATTTGTTCCATCGCAACCTGATGGGGGATGAATGCCTTATCGACCTCGATCCCCAGCCGGCTGAAGATCAGCGGGCCCGAATAAGCTGCGGCGGTACCTTGGGTGTTGAAATTGACCTTCTTTCCGACCAGATCACTCAAGCTCTGAATTTCGGGCCTGACGAATACGTGCAGTTCAGATGGAAACAGGTTGAGCACATAGGTGATCCGTCGCTGGATGTCCGGCACTTGGCTCTTGTACTCGTCAAGTGCGTCGGAATTGATGATTGCTGCATCAATGCCCCGCAAATACAGCAGCGAATTGACGTTTTCGGTTGCGCCACGGGTCACGATGGGCAGCACGTGGAGGTCCGTTCCATCATCGGCCACTCGCGCCATTTCCGCGGCAAGCCGAATGGGAGCTCCTTCCAGCAGACCTCCGGCTATTCCGACAGTCCAATCGTTCATGGCCGCAATTTCCGCCCTTGCATGATCCGCACGTGCCCGCGGAGTCTGCTGGGCCATTGCTGGGCAACAGCCCATGATCAAAAGCGGAGTGGCTATCACGATGAGGAGAAACCAAGAGCGTATTCCAACCAGCTGCTTCATCGATCCGGCTCCCCAGGAACGTCTACTCTGTTTTGTCCGCTGCGCTCTTCACTTCGACACGTAAGTTTAAGTTCGATCTGTCGATACAGCGCACGACCATTTGTCTGCACCGATGCTGCTAATGACCAAGTGCGTCGAATCGCTCCCTTGCCTCCTTGACCCCTCCGGCTGCTGCTCTGGCGTAAAGCTCTCGCGCCTTGGACGTGTCGCCGCGCGTTCCGCTCGCGCCCCATTTTGCAAGCAGGCTCGGATCATACGTTTCCGCGAGGGCGAAACTTGCCGGTGCGCTCCCTAATTCAGCAGCACGCTCCAGGACAACTCGTGCCGCGCCAATATCGCCTTGTCGAAGCAATCCGGTTGCGCGAGCGATCAATCGCACGAGTTCGGCGGCGTTTTCGTTCCGGGGAACCGGGGATGGCGCCTTCGGCTCAGCTGCTGTGACCACGAGCTCTCGCGCGAATTGCGCGGGCGGCGCCTGCGGCGATCCCAGCAGCAGTGTTCGGAGCAGTTCCCTTGTTGGCGAATTGCCGGCTCCGCCTTCGCCCGACACCCCGGCGGGTAGCCACGGTCCGATACTCGGGCGCGCTGCGGCAAGTTCTTGCTCATCTCGGCCGGATTGGTTGCATTCTCGCCGGAGCCGCTTTTTCAACTGTTCGGCTCGATCATCGTTTGCCGCGGCTTGCGCTTCATAGGCGAACAGCGTGGAACGAGCCAACGAGAGCTCTTGCGCCAGCGCATCTGCTCTTTCGTGCTCCTCCTTTAATGAGAGCTTCAGTTTAGCCGAGGTATTCTCCGCCGTTCGTTTGGTCTGCACCGTTTCTTCGGTTGCCTTCGCGATCTGCTGGGATCGGTTGTCGAGCTCGATTCGCGTCGTCGCGAGCGTCTCCTCCAGCTGTTTGGTACGATCGTGCTCCTGTCGGAGGCTTGCCTGTACCTGAGCCTCCGCTGCCTCTTTTGCACTGATCTCTGCGGCTTGTCTGGTTACCTCTGCGGACTGGGTCTCCAGGTCGTGATGAGCGGCTGTCAGATTCTGCTCCAGCCGGTTTGCCCGATCTTTCTCCCGCTCGACAGCCTGTTGCAGCTCTCTCGGATCGCTCTGTGCCCGGCGTTCGGGTTCGCGACCCTCTGCGCCGATTTCGCGGCTTAGCCGTGCCTGCACTTCGAAATCGTTGCGCGCCTTGACAAGTTCCCGTTCCAGACGCTGCGTGTGCAAGCGCTCCTCCCGGAGCGATTTCTGGAGCTCATCGGTTTCATTCTCGGTGGCCTCCGCAATGCTGGTCCATTGCTCGCGTGCATGCTGCAACAGCCCCAGCACGGTATCCTGCTCCCGTCGGCATGTTCGAAGGTCAGCAGCAAGGGCCCGTATCCTCTCCTGTTCTGTGGCGAGCACTTGCCGCGATCGCTCGGTATTGCTGATTGTGGCTTGTGCGAGCTTCAGGGGTGTCGTGTCGGCAGATGGTTTCAGCCGCGCCGCGCGCCACCCTCCCGAGCCGGTCGTGCCGCGCAAGTGCGTCGCCATGACATGGGCGTCGCTCGCCGGCCGATTTGGCTGCTGCGCGAGAACGGGTATGGTCAAAACCGATATTATCGTCAGGACAGTCGGTGCAACCCACGCCGACCTTGTTGCGCAGGTGCGCGCACAGCTACGAACACAATCCGAGGCAATCCACACGTCTGCGCGGCGAACGGGCGATCCAAGGCCCGACCCTGCCTGCATCGACGCTTGTGCCCACATCCGCGACATTAATGCGTCAATCCGTTTCTCAATTTCAATTTACCCTCAGGCAAAAATAAACCATATTTTATTTTATTCAATCATTTATCGCCAATTAAATGTTCGGCCGATGCTGCCGGTCGCTTGAGAAGGAGATCGTCCAATGCTGCACCGACTCCCCTCGCTGATCATTGCGATTATCACGAGCGTAGCTGTACTGGCCCTGGCCCAAGCAGGCGGCGCAGTGGCGGGCTCCGCGGGTGCCGGCACTGGGACGGGCACGGGCAGCGCCAACACTGGTGGGTCAGCTCCGTCCGGCATGGGTACAAATGCGAGCAGCGCCAACCCTGGTCCATCGGCGCCTCCAGGAATAGGGACACGAGACGTTGGTACCGGTGCAAACCTGAACCGCACCAGTCAAACCAACAGCCCGGACGTTCAACCCACCACGTCGAAGTCGCGGGCGGCGGCGAGGCCAAGAGAACTGCCTGCGCTGGCCACGCTCAAAATGGTCTGCCGATCGGAGCTTTTGGCACCGGCACGAGCAACGAGGAGCAGATGATCGTTGGACCGTCACCTAACCGAAAAATACCGGCAGCGAAGGTCGACGGAAATATCGCTGGAATAGTTGGTAGGGGCTCCAGCCTTTCGGACCAAGTGAGCCGGCCGCGCGCCGCACGAACTGGGGAAAAAGTGCTGGACGCCGCTGGACGCCAAAGTGCAAGTCCAACGGCGAACGACAGTTTCGCATAAGCGCATTCCCGCCTCAGAAAACAGAACTCGGTAGTCTGAGCGGACCGAGCCGGGCAGCCGAGCGCGCTTTGGCGTCCCTGCTCAGGTCTGCGCGCCGCCCGACGAAGGCGCCGGCAGGGCTTGGTTCTCCATGGGGCGCCTTGAAGAGGACTGACGCCCGGCACACGGCCGAGTGGGATTTGGGCTAGGCGAGAGCATTCACGCGGTTATGCGAGCGCTCGATTCCGCGGCATTCGGATCACGTCCGATCGGTCGGAGCGAGGAGCCAGCCGTGCATTGTTCGAAATGCTCGCGAAGCATGTCATTAGCCAAGTGCTCCCAGAACTCAGCTTCGGCGAGAAGCTTCCAGCTTCGATCTGGATGATGCGCAGAAGTCTGTCGGCACAGCGACGCCATCGCGCGCAAGCGGCGTACGGTCTCCATCCACTCCTCCCATTATTTTTCCCCACCTTATTTTCTGTTTTGCGTCATATTAATTATGATTATACCGGATAATCAAATTTGCCTTCCGTGGCGCGACTACCGAAACGATTTGACGCGAACGACTTTCGGCTTTGCTTTCAAATTGTCTTTCAGATGAAGCGCTGCTTCAAAAGACTAAAACAGATAAAAAGTCAGGCTTAAACCAACTCAGGTGCGGGACATGATCCGCAGCATGCCGCTCGTGGATGGTCTCGGTCAGAGCCGGAAAGGGACGCCGGATCCAAGTGCAGCACTTTTCCCGACACAGAGCCTTCACTCGCATCGGCCTGCCTTGAAACCCCGCTGTGCGCACGCCTCATTGGGGAGCGATCGGGCGGCTTGGAGCTGTGCAAGGGTTATCGGAGGCTTCAAGGTCGATCCGTGAAACGATCGTCTTCGAGTTCGCTGAAATTACGCGCGCCGCTCGCCATCATTGAATCCGCGTGCGGCAACTCGTCCCAAACCGGGGCCTACGCATCCGTGACGCCGGCCCTAGTCTCGCTCTTTCTCCGAGGCTTCGCCCTTCCGCCCTTCGCACTTGCTCTCGTAGCCTGTGCAATTGGGCAAGCAGGCTAACGAGCTCCATCGCCGTTTGACGCAGAACAGCCAAGCGGCTGCAAACCCCACTACTCACTACAATACCCCCAAACAGGCCCTTGCAGGATCAGCGATCGGAAGCGTTAGTTTGCGCCGACCTGCCGGTGTGACGCTTAACTTACGGTTCATGAGGGCGTCAGTTCGCTTTACGGCGATAGGCCAAAATATTTCGCATCCCTCCAGTAAGCCCTGGCAGAAATAGCCGCCAAGACAGGAATCTGGATGAACGCTGCGCCATGATTGAGCGCATCCAGCCCGTACCAAGACTAGTCGGTGCGGCAACCATGCCGCAACAGGTCAACTCCGCACACGGGGCGTCAAATGAGGCGGTCGGCCCAAACTCGTGTAATGCTAGTCAGTTCGGCTCCGCGTCTGTACCGAAGCCCGCTACGCATCAGCACAGCGGCGCTTCCTCGAATAATTCCCCGGGCCGCACGACCGGCTCATCGACCCAGGCCTCGCGAGCGAACCAGTTGTGATTGGCGCGACAGACCGGGCAACGAGTATTGCCATAAAACACAACGCTCCGCAGGAAAGCCTCACGGTCCGACCTAATACCAGTAGGAATCGCGCGACCGGTTTGCGGACATTTGACCATGATCATTCCCATGCGAGCCTCCCTAGGAAATTATTATTCGTTGTCGAACGAAAGAGAACCGGCCGGCTGGAGCGCGTCGTCATCTCAGTGTGGGTTACTTGGGGGGCATCGCACACTGGGAGTGCTTGTTCGAGCAGGGCGGGTTGCTCGTGACGACGTTTTTCCAACCGGCCGGATCGCTGCTTGAGCGATTCCTTGGACGCCGCCGCTCTTTGGCTCGACAGCGCGGGCGTTGATTATTCGTCTCTCGAAAGCTCCTGGGGCGCCACTGAAAATGGGCCAATCTGAGCGGGTGTGAGTTTTGGGCGTGCTATGCCGCTCGCGACGAAGACGATCATGTCGCCCGTGATGGGCAAATTGGCTAATTCGATCACCGGTTTCACTCCACTCTCGTCAGCGAGATATTCGTCGTTAGGATTTAATCCTGCAAATTAAGCCTTGCGCTGTCGGTCTGGTTTGCGACTCTCGTCAAGTTTTATTTTTGCTGTCCTGCACGCAGGAGGCCAAGATCATCGCGGCGATTTCTGCGATGTTGTTCTCGGTAGGCTGTTATTTCTACGCAGGACCCGCTTCTTGGTATTTGAATGGTTGCATCCGGTTCAAACATGAAATAAATATTGATTATATTGAAATCATATAAATATCGTTGTTAATTGTTGTCAATGACGTAAGCTGTTTTCGTCATTTTCTTGGTCGGAGGAGACGATGCGGGAATCAGTCCAGAAGAAGCGCAACTCCACCTCGGCTGCGAAGCAGTTGGCTCAAATGCGCGAGAACCTAGCGAGCATCAGCGAGAGGGAGCGCGTTCTAGGAGAGCGGAGTGCTGCTCGCGAACTTTACCGCTATCTGCTGGACTCTCACCGGTTGACCGCGCCGGCGACCTTTCTCGGAGGACAAGTGTTGAATATTTCTCCATCTGGGGTGAACGAGGGTGGTCAGCTGGCGGCGTGACCCGGGGCCGTATGGTCATTCGAAACGAATCTCAGTCAGGCGATGTGCATCCGCACTGAAGGTGGATTTGCACCGCTGCAGCACGGCAATCAAGCCGAATTTCCTCGGCAACTGCAGCTCGTTTGAACGCGCCGTGGACAGGACATTGCCGGATGTTGTCGCCACCGCGTCGACACGGCGGCGAAACAGATATCGTTGCTATCGGGAATAGCCATGCTGGAAAAAACATCGGCAGAGATGGTGTTGAGACCCGCCGCGGGTGCAATCTTCGCGCTGGTGGACGGTCGATCAGTGCTTTTCAGCGAGACAAGGCAGAAGCTCTATGAGTTGGACCAGCTAGGGGCATTCATTTGGTGCAAGTTGGCACAAGGTGCTTCTTTGGAAGACGTCCATCAGGAGCTCGGGCAGCTAGGCATTGGCGAGCGCGCAGCGCGCGAGTTCACGTGGCAGGCGATGAACGTCTGGATCGATCGAGGGGTGCTCGATCTCGACTGGCGAATGTCGGCCGATTGTGCCTTCTCAACGGTTCTTGGTCAGCGCAGGATCAGCGTCCGGGCTGCAAATCGGGAGCTCTCGCAACAGTTGATTTCGCTATTTTGTGTTACGGACGACAGCGGCGAGGAGGAGGATATTGCGATCGAGACAATGATGCTCGGCGATCGGGTATTCTTCCGCGGGAATGACGGGAGCATCCATAGATGTGAAGCCGCAGCTCTGGCCCCTACAATCAAAGCTCACATCACCGAGCGACTTATCCGAAGCAATCAGTGGGCTTTCGCGCTCCACGCCGCTTCTCTTGCAAAGTGCGGCATGGGCTTACTGCTGTGCGGCCAACCGGGAGCCGGCAAGTCGACTCTTGCACTAGAATTGGTAGACGCTGGATTTCAGTATGCCGGCGATGACGTTGCGCTGATTGGGGCTGACGGAACGATCTGCGGCATCCCATTTGCCCTCACCCTCAAGCAGGGATCGTGGCGGTTGCTATCCCGACTGTATGGCGATTGGAACGACGTGACGCACCGCCGGTCCGATGGCGCCGAAGTGCGGTATTTGCCGATTCCGGATGCGCACAATGGGAGCCTCTCTGCCAAGTGGATCATCTTTCTGAACCGGGTCGCAAGCGGCCCCGTCGAGCTGACCCCCCTGGATCAGCTTGATTCGATCAAGCGGCTCATTGAGGGCGCTTTTGCCGCAGACGGGAAGCTGTCGCAGTCCGGCTTTTTCGCTTTGAAGCGGATTGTTGCGGGCGCACGATCTTTCCAACTCATCTATTCGGAATCGGCGCAGGCTCGACAGCTGCTGATGGACTTGTGCGATGACAAGGCATAGTGCGGCACTGACAAGCCTATGCAACTGCTTGCGAGGCTTGCCGCCCGTCGACGTGGAGTGGACCTCCGTCATCGGGCTCGCAAACCAGACGTTGACGACGCCTGCGCTCATTGACTTCGTTGATCAATTTGCATCGGTGTTGCCAGAGGACGTGTGCACCTATGTCCGCCAGATCCATCGCCGAAACGTGCTGCGCAACGATCGGTTGGCCGGTCAACTGGAAGAGGCCGTCATTGCGATGAACGGCCAGGGAGTTACGCCGGTGTTGCTCAAGGGTGCGGCAACGCTAGCCACAGCACCTGTCGAGCGGCGAGGAGTTCGGCTGATGTGTGATCTGGATATTATGGTCGTGCCGGACGAAGCTGAAAGGGCGGTCGCCGCTCTGGGCGCAATTGGCTATGAAATTCATGATCAAGCGCGCCCCGAAAGCCGGAGATGGTATGTCGAGCTAAGTCGACCGCGGGATGTCGGAACCATCGATCTGCAACGGGCCGCTCCAGGCCCCGCGTACCTCTATGCTGGCCCCGGACATGCCCTGAACCATTGCGTCCCCGCGCTGCTGGGGCGGGGACGCGTGTACGTCCCGACGCCCACTTATCGAGCGCTGATGTTGATCATCCACGATCAGTTTCAAGACTACGGCTACTGGCTTGGCGAACTCGATCTGCGGCATCTGGTTGAGTTGCGCGACTTGAATGATTCCGAAGGGCTGGACTGGCAGGAACTTGCCTCTCATTTCTCGGGCGAACTGATGAAAAACGCGGTCGAAACCCAACTGCTCGCCCTTGCTGCGCTGCTTGGGGTCGATATCCCGCGCTCAATGCGCACCCGGCTGATTCCTCGTCTGCAGTTCATGCGACAATTAATGCAAGCGCGCCTTCCGGCCACACGTGTGCCGTTCCTCGCAATGACCGTCCTGGACCTCAGAAACTACCGGCGGGAGGCGACCTCTGGTTGCACGCAAACCGGCATGCGCCGGCCTGGATTGTGGTCCGTGCCAAGAACGGACACCTTGAAGTTCCTGTTGAGGGCCGCCACCGCCGTTCGTGTCGGAAAGGTGTAAAGCCAGCAACGCTCGCACGCCTTCAAGGCCAAACAATTTTAGCAAACGACATGTCGGCAGTTGCGCGGAGTTAATGCCCTTGTCCACCGGCATTCCGATCGGACGACTCGTCGTTTTCGCGAATCCTGAACTCTTCGAGCGTGTGGCCCGATTGGAGCGCGGCAACTAGCCAGCGCGGCTGTTTGCCACGCCCCGACCAAGTCTCCGTCGGGCGGAGTGGATTGAAATATTTTGGCACGACTTTCGGGTATTTGCGGCGCGGCGGCTCGCTCGGTCCAGCGTTGGCGGCCCGGCGTTCAGCTTCACCGAATTGATCCGGCTGGTTGAGTTGCGCAAGACGTTTTTCGAGTTCTCGCTTCTCGACTGTGATCTTTTCGGCAAGTATCTTTGTCAGCTCTTCGTGAAGGAGCCAGAGTTCCTCAAAGTCCATGGCTTCGAGATCTTGCCGACGCATAGCATTCTCGTCACCGTTTGACTGACGCCTGATCCATCTGTCATCCTCAGCTTACGAGCACATCATTGCCCGAACGCCCAAATCAACGATGGACCAAAGCCAGTGCTTCAAATCGACGCTACAGTAAATAAATAGTATATTATTTAATAATTATTACTAGGGTTATTTTATTAAATGGGGGTAGGCAGATCAACGACTTGCTGCAAAGCAAGAAAGGGGAGTCTCTCAATCGAGTTCCTCTCGGCGGCACAGTCGGAGCATCCTTCCCCGGCTGGCCCCTCGGACATTCGGGACCTGAAGCTCAAATCGAGTTCAGGCGGTTTGGGCTGAGGGACATTGAGTTCGTTGGCGCTCGTGCATATCCGAAGGCTGCAATATCGAGATTGCCCAGAACAAAGGACAGCCTACGCCGACCATATTCATCGAGAATATTGCGTCGCGGATGACTTGTACCGGCGCTCGATGTGATCCCATCATATCAGTTCGCTTGAATGGTTCCACGGCTGCCCGCTGGACGTGTGAATTTACCCGCTCAGCAATTAGATTATGCGGATAGCCCATTGTTTCGGCTTGATTGATTGCTGCGACGCAGTTATCTGGGAATGCGGATTAAGTGCGGTTCCATACATTTTGTTGGGTAAATCTAGTTCACCATCTTGATTAATGTCGATGCGGGGCATATTAAGTTTGGCGCAACTACAGGGTGCGAGCATGCCAGCTAAGAAACTCGAATTAGAATCAATGTCCCTTGACGATCTCTGGTCGCTTCATGAGGAAATTAGCGGGATCTTATCGGACCGAATTAAGGCAGAAAAGCACGAACTGGAGAAGCGCTTGGCGGTTCTCGGGGGCGGGGTGGCTGTTTTGGCGGACTCAAGCGGACCGGGCGTGTCTCCGACTGCCAAGGCGAGACGCAAATATCCGCGTGTGCTGCCGAAATACCGGAACCCCCAGACCTCCGAGACCTGGTCGGGGCGCGGCAAGCGGCCGCGGTGGTTGGTTGCTGCCATGAAGTCTGGCCGGAGAATTGAGGACTTTCGCATAGGGGATGCAAGTCCGAAGCTTCGTCAGCGCGCGTAACCTGATCTGCACTGTTCGACGGGGTGGTTGGGGTTAAATGGCCGCCGCAGTGCCGTGATCCTGTGGCCTAATAGGCGTTGCGTCCCCGCAGCACTTCGAGGGGAGTTCGCAGCAGGATTACGAGATCAAGCCGAAGGCTCCAGTTGTCGATGTACCAGAGATCGTATTGTACGCGTGTTTCGACCGTGATGGCTGTGGGGGTTGGACCGCGGCAGCCATGGACTTGGGCCCATCCGGTCAATCCTGGCCTGACCCTACGGCGTAGGGCGTAGTTCCGCACGAGCTTGTCAAATTCTCCGTCATGAGCCAAGGCATGAGGACGCGGACCGACCAGCGACATGCTGCCGTCGAGCACATTTAACAGCTGTGGCAGTTCATCGAAGCTTGTCCGTCGCAGCCACTTGCCGACGCGGGTCACCCGTCGGTCGAGGCGACGGGCCTGAAGGATCGCGGGCCCGTCCTCGAGCACATGCATCGTCCGGAATTTGCGGATCAGGAAGATCCGGCCATTAAAACCACAGCGTTGCTGTCGAAAGAATATGGGGCCGGGCGAGTCCAGCTTGATTGCAAGTGCGGCCAGCACAAGCAGCGGAGCAAGTATCGTCAAGGCGAGCGCGGCGCCGAAAAGATCAATGATTCGTTTGGTCGCACAGTCCAGCTGCGTAAGCGGCCCACGCTGGAGTTCAACACAAACCGTACTTCCAAGGCTTCGCGTGGGGTGTCGAAGCAATTCGGATGTCGTACCGACCGGCACGAACACAACCGGTAGCGGCAAGACCCGCAAGTCGGCAACGAAGGCCCGAAGTTCGGGCCATCGTTCCGGGTTCGCTTCCACAACCACCTGGTCGAGCTCGGAGCTGCGAATGTAGTCAATCACGCGAGCCGTGAGCCGCCTTCGACAGGCAGGACCGAAGCCGATTGGGGGCAAGCTGAACCGGCCTCGGACACAATAACCATGCATCGCCAGCGTTTCAGGCAGTCCGGCGTTTTTCGATGGCGGCTGGTCGCTGACCAGAACAATGTTTGTGCTGGCGAATTTTCTGCCGCTCAGGCCCTTCCCGAGAAGCGCTCTCACTCCCCACCGCTCGGCCATAAGCAAGCCCAGGCCCAGGACAGCGAAAAGTGTGCCCGCTTGGTGAGAAGAGCCCGAACCAATTGCAAAACCGTACCCGGCCCATATCAAGAACAACAATGACGCCCATGCAATCCAGACGGCGCGCATCTGACTTCGCAGGACGAGGAGCTCGGCTGGCCGATAAAGGCCGTGCGTCTTCAAGAGGCAAACGAGACATGTTGCGCTGACTAGGGCCAGGCCTAGTGCGTTGCTTAAGTCGCCTGCAGCCCATCCACTCTGAGCTTGGCTCAGCCACGTCGAAACGACGCTCGCAAAAACAACGGTCGCAATATCCGCACAGAGCGCCACGTATTCGATCGAGTCGTAACGGAGAGGCCATTTGTGCTGGCGGGATACTATCGGCCCGGGACCGACACGATCCGTAACTTCCCGGTCGGGGAAATGTCGGTTCACGAAATTCATTGTCGGGACACCCGCGAGTTAATATTTAATATATTATTAATTAATCCGATTTATCAAGAGAAAAATCCTGGTTTCCGCCATTTAAATATGTCGCACTGCTCAGAGGATCCTATCGAGATCCCTGTCGCGAATTCCGCGCGCGCATGTTGTCGAGGTAGGTCGGATCGAGCTCCGAAATTAAGTTCTCGAGATAGATCTTCCCCTCGGCCGAGGCTGACCGGTACGCGGCCAGAAGCGCTGGTCTGATAGCAGGTCGACGCGTAACGACGAGGCTGACGTCCCGCTTGATCAAGTCCCGAAATTCAAGCTCGCGTACCACAGCATCTGTAGCGAGCGCGACGGACAGCCTTAATGGAAGCAGATCCAGATCGTTCGGCGCAGTATAGTACGACATCTTAAGCATGGCTGCCGTCTGGATTGAATTCTGTTTCGGCGCCGCCGCGAGCATGAGCCAAATGTCGCCGCGGAGCGGCGACGAGCGCAGCGCGCGGGCAAACGCATTCGACGCTGCCGGAAGTTCCGTTTTTTGCTCGTCCGCGGCGAGAGCCGGATCTCCACGGGATCGTGATTCCCCTCGGATCCAAAGGTCTTCATGCGCTGCCGCAGCCGAAACTGGTTTCGAGATCCCGTTTGGCCATGCTGCTGCGGCCGAAACAGCTGCCGACAAAGAACCGAGATACCGGCCAGGGAGGACCATCCATATCGTCTGTATGATCAGCGCTATTCCAAGCACCGCCAGAGCAGCGCGCGGCCATGGGATGGCAAACGCTGGCGCGAGCCTTGGACGAGACGCCGGAGCTGGACCGGCCATCCAGTCCGAAGCCCCTTTCGATTCCAAGGATATGGCCTCACGGCCCGCACCGGAGACGCTTTGACCGAACGCCAGCCCAAAAAGCGCAGCGACCAAAAGCGATGCGCCCAAACCCAGAATTCCATGGTCGGCAAAGGCCAGGATCGTCAGTGCAATCGAAGCACCGGCGCCCAAGGCGGGGTACACGTAGTCGTAAGCTCGTGACAGAGAACGCCTGATCAAAATACAAGCGCCGAGCATCGCTATTACTACAAGGCCGCAAAGGAACGCCCAGCCCATGTCTATAACCATTGCGGCGGCAGCCGTTGGCCTTTCTCGCGGGGCGCCGATTCCAATGTCCCGATAAAGCGGCAAAAGGACCGTCGAAGCGCCGGCACCGGATCCCGCCGGCCTGACCTCCTGTAGCATCCGTTCTGTCGCGATCTGACTGCTCGTTGACAAGGCGATCGTCACATCGGTGTTCGTCCTAAACGGAATAACCGTTACGCTGGCAATAAAGAATATTGCGGCGGTTGCGAAAACGCCAGCGGTGCCCCACAAGCCCAAGAACCACCTGCGAATAACGAAAACCGAGAGCAAGATTGCTGATCCGAGGAGGGCGGCGACGACGGCGGTGGAGTTGGTCCGAATGAGCAGCGCGGCCAAGCAGACAATCATTGCGATGGTCGCGGCGGACAGTGCAAGGAACGGAACTGGCGCAACTGTTCCTGGCCGACTGTGCCGCGCTATTTGATCGGCCGCGCGTATTGCCGTGGCGCAGGAGAGCAAGACGCCGAGCACTGCGACGGTTGCGCCATCGGGCCCGGCGACACCGGCAGTTTCCTTGCCGAACCACATGGCCGTGGCAATCGTGGCTATCGACAGTAGTATATGCAGGACTTGCGCTGCGCGATATCGGTCAAGCGTGATGACCGCAGTGACGAGGGCCGCGGCGAGCACAGCGCAATACTGCGCCAGCGAGCGCATAGTCGCCCCCATATCGAGTGTGATTTTTTCGGCGAGGGGCTCGCTTAAAGCCGCCGAAGCAGTTGCCCAGATGGGATTTCCGAGCGTGTCCATAGGCATCGGCACCACCTGTAACGCCATCCAAAGGGCCGGAGCCGCGAGCACAACGACGGGACCAGTCCGGAGCAGCTTGGTGAGCCCGAGGGAGGCGGGCGATGGAAAGAGCGCTACAATCAGCGCGGCTGTTGCTAGTATGAATGATGCCAATCCCAAGCTTTGCAGGCTTTCCGGCATTGCGAGCGCCGCGGTGATCGCCACAAACTCGGCTAACAGGACAAGCCAGATAATCATGTAAACACCATGGTGTGGTGCGGCCACTCCGGTGGCCGGAGAACGTGCAGGCCGCTACGAGACAGCATCAAGAGCCGGAAAGGCCATAACGGATATAGTGGCTGTCATGATAGTAATAGCTCCGATGGCCGTCATATCGAGCCATTGCCTTGGTATCCGTCTTGCTGAGAACTGCCCCAATCAGCGATTCATGAATGTTGGGTGCCGTGTGCAGTGCGTGCTGCACGACATCGATTTTGGTGCGGCCCCACTCAACGATTAGAATATAGCCGTCTATTAGAGATGAAGTGACTCGGACATCAACTAACGGGGTCAGGGGAGGAAGGTCGACGATGACGTAGTCATAGTCAGCTCGCAGGCGGTCGAACAACTTGCTTATTGCGTCGGCGCACAGAATCTCGCTGGTGTGAAGCAGAGGTCCCCGCCGCACGGCGGGTAGAAATGCAAGGTTCGTCGTGGGATCTCGCCAAATCGTGTCCGCCAGGGATCGGCTGCCGTTTGCAACTTCGATGATTCCGTTGACCGCCCTGGGCGCAAAGATCGCAGAAAGTGAGGGATTCCTGAGGTCGCAATCGACGATGATAGCTTTCTTGCCGGTGTGCCCGATCAATTGCGCGAGCGAGGCTGCAATCGTAGTCTTCCCCTCATTCGGCAGGGCCGAGGTAATGCCGATGACCTGGGAGGAGATTTTCGCCGGATTGTGGTCGATGGCTAGCTTGATGGAACGAATGGCCTCGGTATATCGAGATAGCGGCATGCCGACCACGGTCCGATGAATTGCCATTGGAGACGGAACTATCCGTTGCTGAACGTCATCATCGGTTGGCTGGGAGCGAACTGGTAGCTTCGCGGATTTGCGGGCCGGTAACAATGGGACTAAAGACAGGCAAGGCAATTCCAGCACAGTTTCCACCTGTGAAGAGGTACGAAACACGCGGTCCATGATGTCTCTGAGGAGCGCCAAGCCGACGCCCATCGCGAGACCGCCGAAGATGCCGAACGCCAGCACCAACGTTGTCTTTGGCTTGCTCTTGCTCGGCGGCGGCGATGCGGGGAAAAGTACCCGCGTTTCCGAGACGGGAAATGTCTCCTGCTGCGCGGAGCCCATGTAACGCTGCAGAAAGGTCTCGTACAAGCTACGCAAACCCTTTGCCCGGCTTTCCAACTCCTTGATGGTCAGCTCGGCAGAATTGACTGAACGGGACTGCGAAACGGCCTTGGACAGTTGCTTTTCGATTTCTTGTTGCCGCTGTTTGGCGAATTCGAACTCGCTTCGGCTGACTTCGGCAAGTCTTTTGACTTCGTCGAAAATGGAGACGCGAAATTCCCGCGCGCGGTTCCGGATATTGACGACTGCCAAGTGATCGCGACCCACCCTGGCCGACAACTCGGCCTCACGCCTCATGAGTTCCAGATACTGCTGACGCAGCCCGTTGATGATCTGACTGTTTGTCGAATCGGCTCCGATTGCATCCAGATTGTTCATCGAGGACGGCTTTGTCGGATCGGAGGCAAGGAGGGTTTCGTAGCGAGCCAACTTGGCCGTGGCTTCAGAGGTCTGGGCGCGAGCGGCAGCCAATCGGTTGTTGATTTCTGTGACCTGCTGCTCGTCGATGGGCTTTCCGTCCAAAGAAACGATATTGTTCTGGGTCTTGTAGACGTCGACGGCACGTTGTGCAGCGAGGGCTTGGTCGCCGAGATCGCGCAGCCTCTCCTGCAGCCAGCTTGTTGCCCTGCGATTGGCATCGAATTTCCCATTGAGCTGGTCCGCAACATAGGTGTTGGCTACGGCGTTGACGATCTCCGCGGCCCGGGGTGCGGTGCTCGAATTAAAGCTGATCTCGATGACGTTGCTGTACCCGACACGCCCTGCCGAAAGCCGATTGAGAAATGCGTCTACGATAGCGTCTAATGGTTCGCCATGTGTATCGGATGGGCCATCGTTCTTCGATCCAGTCGAGGCCCATGACCGAATTCGCTGCCAGAGCGACTGTAGAGACACCCTTGACCCATTGAAGTCCGGATCGTCCGCCAGTTTCAACTGGTCGATGACCGCAACCGCAGTGGCCTTTGATCGAAGGAGTTGAAGCTGGGTCTCGATTTGATTGAGATCGAAGGCCGGCTCGGCGAGGAGCGATTGCTGTTGGACAAATTGGGGCCTTGGAGTAGCCAACAGGATCTGAACCTGCGCGGTATAGGTTGGAGACGCTAACCGGAGATAGAGCAGGCTGGCTGCAGTTACGAGCCCGGCAGTGACAAGGATCATGAGATATTGGCGTCGTAGAAGCCCGATGCCGAAATTGATGACGTCGCTGATTCCTCCGCTGTCCGTTTGAATGGGTTGGGCCAGCCCGGTCACAGGCAGCCGTACGCTATCCGTGTGTCGAAGATTGTTCTGGAGCATCACGTACCTGTCCGACGGTGGGTCACGTTGGGGCCGTTCGCCCGCAGACCAAGGGGCGCGCAGGCGCTGGGGGATTATATGCATATAAAAATCCGCTTGCCAAATTAAATAAATCATATATTAATGTAAGTGAAATTGAAAATGACGGCGGCTTTGCCGTTTTCGGTCGGGCGTTAGCAAAATAGAGGATATTCTAGGAGTTACGGTCGGGCCGGTATTTGCATCGAAAATAATGTGATTGTTTCGAGACGGGTCGGGCGGCGGATAATTAAATTCCGTCGGATATTTATGGTCCGTCGCAACTAACCCCGATGGGGAAATATTGAGGGCCGGCAGGAGGTGCCCAATGCTGGAACTGCGATCCTTGGCGATCCCTGATGTCAAAGTCCTTCGAACAGATCGGTTTTCCGATGCCCGCGGCTACTTCTCTGAGACCTTTCAGCGATCGGCTTTTGCTGAGAAAGGAATCCTGCACGACTTCGTTCAGGATAATCAGTCCTGCTCGGATCGGGTCGGCACGGTGCGCGGCTTGCATTTCCAGCGACCGCCCTTCACCCAGGCGAAGCTCATACGGGTGTTGAACGGGGCCATTCTCGATATTGCTGTTGATCTCCGGCGTTCATCGCCAAGCTTCGGCAAGCACATCGCCATCCAGTTGGATAGCGAAAGCAGCGAGCAGCTGTTCATTCCGAAGGGATTCGCGCATGGTTTCTGTACCCTGCAGCCCAAGACGGTCGTCTTGTACAAGGTCGACCAAGTCTACGCGCCGAGCCATGACAGTGGCGTCTATTGGGCTGATCCCGCATTAGCGATCAAGTGGCCCGTCACACCGTCAGAGGCTCAGATATCGCCCAAGGACCAGGCCCTTCCTGCGCTCAGCCAGCTTGCTTGCGTTTTCGAATAGTGGAGATGAGCAGAATGCGTATCCTGGTGACCGGCGGAGCGGGCTTTATCGGTTCTGCTGTGTGTCGCCGTTTGGCGCTGCAGACCGGTGCCGCGGTGGTCAACATCGACAAGTTGACATACGCAGCCGACCTGACTTCGCTGGCGAGCATCGAGGGGCTGGGGTCGTATGCGTTCCTGCAGTCCGACATCTGCGACCGCGAGGCAATGGATCTCGCGTTCGCCGACTACGAGCCGGATGCGATCATACATTTGGCCGCCGAAAGCCACGTCGACCGTTCGATCACCGGGCCCGAGGCCTTCGTCAGCACCAATATAGTTGGTACTTACACGCTGTTGGAGGCGGCCAGGACCTACTACGAACGTCTGCCGCTTCCGCGGCGGAAGCAGTTCCGCTTCATCCACGTATCGACAGACGAAGTCTACGGGTCATTGGGGCCGGAGGACTTGTTTCGCGAGGACACGCCCTACAGGCCTAGTTCGCCATATTCGGCCAGCAAGGCGGCCTCGGACCACCTCGCCCTCGCTTGGTTTCGAACCTACGGTCTGCCGGTCATCGTATCGAATTGTTCGAACAATTATGGGCCGTACCAGTTCCCGGAAAAGCTCATCCCGCTGACGATCCTCAATGCGCTCGATCGGAAGCCGCTACCGGTCTATGGCGACGGCAGAAATATTCGCGACTGGCTTCATGTCGATGATCATGCCGCTGGCTTGATAAGACTTCTGTACGAAGGAAGACCGGGCGAGAAGTACAATTTCGGCGGAGATGGCCAGCGATCCAACCTGGAGGTGGTCATCCGGATTTGTGACGTGGTGGATCGGTTATCCCCGGGCGCGGGAGCGAGACGATCTCTCATTACGTTCGTGCCGGATCGTCCGGGACATGATGCGCGCTATGCAATCGACGCGACGAAGGCGCATCGCGAACTTGGCTGGGAACCGACGAGAACCTTCGAACAGGGCTTGGCCGAAACGGTCGGATGGTATCTCAACAATCGTGCATGGTGGCAGCGTGCTCGCTGCGGTGTCTATGACGGCTCGCGCCTGGGTCTCCTCGTTGCCCAACATTGAGATGAAGATGATAGATCGACCCATCCTCATTGCCGGGCAGAATGGGCAGTTGGCAAAGTGTCTTCGTGATCTCGCTGCAATGCGCGGTCTGCCTGCGGTGGCTCTCGGGCGTCGAGAACTCGATCTGGAGAACCGCGAAGGGATCGACAAGATCATCGCGTCGATCGCGCCGTCTGCAATGATCAATACGGCCGCTTATACGGCGGTTGATCAGGCCGAATCTGAAGCAGCGAAGGTGTTCAGCATCAACCGCGATGGCGCGGCGACGCTAGCAAATGTCGCTTGGCGAATGAACATTCCACTCATCCATCTCTCGACCGATTATGTATTCGACGGCGCGAAACCGGATGCGTATGACGAAAGCGACATTCCCGCGCCGTTGAACGTCTACGGCGCGTCCAAGCTTGCCGGCGAAGCTGCTGTATTGGCCGCGCATCCGCTCGCGACCGTGATCAGATGCTCGTGGCTTTACAGCCCCTATGGCAGCAACTTCGTTCGAACGATGCTCCGGTTGTGCGAGACGCAGCCCATCGTAAGGGTTGTTCGGGACCAGCACGGAAATCCGACCTACGCATACGACCTCGCGGAGGCCGTCCTTCAGATCGCAGAACGGTCAGTAACGGTCGATCGCCGGGCCGCGGCCGGCATCTTTCATCTCGCCGGTCAAGGCGAGACAAGCTGGCACGACTTTGCGCAGGCAATCTTCGACGAGCTTTCCCGTCGTGGAGCGCGGATTCCGGTGCTCGAGGCGATCACGACTGAAGAGTTTCCGACCGCTGCGCGTCGACCTCGAAACTCGCGCCTGGATTCATCCAAGGCCGAGCGCGTGTTCGGAATTCGACTGGCGTCCTGGCGCCATTCACTCGAAGCCTGTCTTAACCAGCTGGTTGGAGAAGGAGACACCGATGCTGAAGGGAATCGTGTTGGCTGGCGGCAGCGGAACGCGCCTCTATCCGATCACGCGCGTGGTCAGCAAGCAGTTGCTCCCGATCTATGACAAGCCGATGATCTATTATCCCCTGTCGACGCTGATGTTGGCAGGGATCCGCGAAATTCTGATTATTACCACGCCTTCAGACCGGGGTCAGTTCGAACGGTTGCTGGGGGACGGCAGCCAATGGGGCATTCGTCTTAGCTACGCGGAACAAACCCGTCCCGCCGGTCTCGCGGACGCCTTCATTGTTGGTGCCGACTTCATCGGAAGCGATCGTGTGGCGATGGTGCTTGGCGACAATATCTTCTTCGGCGATGGTCTGAGTGAACTGCTGGCCAGGGCGGCGGGACGTGAAGAAGGCGCCACGGTCTTCGCGTATCATGTGCGCGATCCGGAACGATATGGCGTCGTGGCATTTGACGAGGCGGATCGTCCGATACGGATCGAGGAGAAGCCGAGCAAGCCAGCGTCGAGTTGGGCGATCACCGGTCTTTACTTCTTCGATAATCGCGTTGTCCGCTACGCTCGTCGCGTTGAACCGTCGCCGCGCGGCGAGCTTGAGATCACCGATCTGCAAATGCGCTACCTTTCAGCCGACGCGCTCCATGTCGAACGCATGGGGCGGGGGTTTGCCTGGCTGGATACCGGCACGGTCGAGTCGCTCATCGATGCTGGGACGTTCGTGCAGACCCTCGAAAAGCGGCAGGGAATGAAGATCGCCTGTCTTGAGGAGGTCGCCTTCAGACTCGGCTTCATCAATCGTGATCAACTTCTCGCGCTGGCCGAGTCGCTGCAGAAGAGCGGGTATGGCAGGTATCTCAACGAAATCTTGCGGTTTCACCGTTAAATTAAATGTTAAAATAAATAGATTGAAATGGCGGTTGATTTAATTCTTAATTGAAACGCATTCTGTTGTGGATTTCGAGAGGCCCGTCATGCTGAACCAAAAGGCGAGCGTCCTTGATCGAGGAACCAGGCCGCTCTTGTTGGAAGAAGGCGATTCCGGCTGGTCAGATGTCATCGCGCGAGGCGGCCGGTTGGGGCCCGTGGCCGGCGCCTGGGCACCGCCAGTATTGAATCAGTTTTGGATCTCGCCGAATGCGGACCAGCCGGTCGGCGGGCCGGATCTCCTGTCGAGGTCAATTGCGGGTAAGGCGGCTACTGCATTGCTGTCGCGTGGCGGCTTCGGCGGGACGCTGGGCCTCGGTATCCGGCCGTTCCAGTCGAGGTTGGCCGCTCTGCTCTCGAGTTCAGCAAGCCTGGTGGCTCGTCCCAACGCGGGGAGTCCGGCGTTCTCATCCATCCTGCCCGGCCCTGAGGTGGCGCAGGCATCATCGATATCGAGCGCCGGCGCCACTCATTGGATCAATTCGAGCGACGACTCCGGTCCATCCGCATTGGAGGGGCTCTGGACCCCACTGCGCGCGGAGCCTGTCAGCGGGTCAGAGCACCAGCCCAATGCGGCTGCGGGAATGGCGGGCCAGCCGGCGTCTAACTCGAGATTGGTGGATCTGAGCGCACATGGCGGATCCGCGGTCAATTCTCTGCCGACAAGTTCGCTGTCCGTAATGACGGACCGCGCGGACTACGCGCCCGGCAGTACGGCAACGTTTACGGCAGCCGGCATCCGCTCGGGAGCGTCGGTCACATTCAATATTGCCGACCTATTGAGCGCGCCCGGCGCCAACGGCATTTCTGATGTCTATACGCCTTTCACGATCAAGGATGGCGGCATCGGCGACGTGGATGGGCCGGCCAATGGGACAGTCGTCGCGCAATGGCAGGTGCCCGCTGATGGCCGAGCGACCGGAGCTACATTGCAACTCACCGCGACCTCCGGCGCCCAAACGGGGACGGCGACCTTCAGCGACGCGGGCAACAAAATTGTCACTGAGAATCAACTGCCGGGTACGCCGAAGAGCACATGGGCGATCCACGGCTCGATCGCGAACGCGGGCGACTCGCAGATTGAAGGCTTCGCGACACAGATCAGCACCAATGCCGGACAGACCGTGTCGTTCAAGATTGACACCGCCTCGTCGGTTACGGGCTACACGCTCGATATCTACCGACTTGGCTACTATGGTGGCAACGGCGCGCGCCTGATCAGCAGTATGCATCACACTGGAACGGACAATCAGCCAAACCCTATCTTCAATTCTGCGACCAACACTGTCGACGCCGGCAACTGGTCCGTGACAGATTCATGGGCGGTCCCGAGCACAGCCGTATCCGGCGTCTACTTCGCGAAGCTGACATCAGATACCGGCAACTTCCAGAACATGGTTCCTTTCATCGTTCGGAACGACGGTACGACCTCGGACGTTCTGCTCCAGACCAGCGACACGACTTGGGAAGCGTATAACTCCTGGGGCGGATACAACCTGTATCAGGGCCCTAGCGGTACGACCAGCGATCGCGCGTATGAAGTCAGCTACAACCGTCCGATCGCAATGAATGTCAATTCCAATGAGGCTCAGCCGACGGACTTCGTGTTTGGCGAGGAATACGCGGCGATCTATTGGTTGGAGCAGAACGGGTACAATCTCAACTATATTTCGGGTATCGACGCTTCGAGTAATGCTGGACTGCTGCAGAATACGAAGGCCTACATCGATGTTGGCCACGACGAATATTGGTCCCAATCGCAATTCAATAATGTCAAGGCGGCGGCCGATGCGGGTATCGACCTCGCTTTCCTTAGCGGCAACCAGATCTATTGGGACACCCAGCTTGCACCGAGTTTCGACGCCAGCCATACGGCTAACCGGAACATTATTGAATACAAGGACATCTGGAGCGGCACCCAACTTGATCCGAATGGCACCGCCAACGGCGGAGCTGGTCTGTTTCGCGATCCCGTTTACGGCCCTGGGACTCCGGAGAATTCGCTATCCGGCACGATCTTCACGGTCGACGATAGCGGTACCCTCAGCAATATCACGATTCCCGCCAGCATGTCGCAGCTGCGCTTCTGGAGAAACACCAACATTGCCAGCGGTAACGGAGGAACGCTGACCAACCTGCTTGGCTACGAATGGGACAGCGACCTCGATAACGGCTTCCGTCCGGGCGGCTTGATCGACATGTCCTCGACGACGAAGAACGTCAACACGCTGCTGCTGGACAACGGATTGACAACCGGCCCCGGGACGGCCACCCACAGCCTTACGCTCTACCGGGATCCCACCAGCGGTGCTTTGGTTTTCGGCGCCGGCACGGTCATGTGGTCGTGGGGATTATCGAACCAGTATGTTCCATTCCATGGCATCACTGCACCAGTCAGCACCGCTGTGCAGCAATCGATGGTGAACCTGTTCGCCGACATGGGAGTGATGCCGCAAACGCTGCAGACGGGTTTGGTGGCCGCCCAAATCTCCACGGACCACACTGCGCCGGTGGCCGTGGTCAGTTCTCCGGCGGGAGGGACTAGCTTCAGTCAGGGACAGGCCGTCACGATTACCGGCACCGCATCGGACGCTGGTGGACGCGTGGCGGGCATCGAAGTTTCAACCGATGGCGGCACGACGTGGCACCCCGCTAGCGGAACAACGAGCTGGAGCTATACGTGGACGGCCTCAGGCGTCGGCACGCATCTCATCGAGGCGCGCGCGACCGATGACAGCATCAACCTGCAGGCGACCCCTGCCACGGTCAATATCAACGTCACGGGAGGCGGCAGTGGCGGGGGAAGCCTCTTCACTGCGTCCAACGTACCGGCCCAGACCAATTTGAACGATGGCAGGGCGCTTGAGGTGGGTGTGAAGTTTACCTCCTCCGCGGCCGGTCAGATCACCGCCTTGAAATTCTATCGCAGCCCGAGCGACACGGGCTCCGACCTCGTCGACCTCTGGACCGCCAACGGTACCAAGCTCGCCAGCGCGACCTTCACCAACGCCACGGCAAGCGGTTGGCAGACGGTCAGTTTGGCGACCGCCGTCACGATCAGCGCCAATACAACCTATATCGCCTCGTATCATACCAACGGCGCTTATGTCGCCACGAGCAATTTCTTCAGCAGTGCTTTCACGAGCGGCAGTTTGGTGGCGCCATCGTCCACGTCTTCCGGCGGCAACGGTGTCTATTCCTATGGCGGTACCAGCACCGCTGGGATCTTTCCGACAAGCACTTTCGCTTCTTCCAACTACTGGGCCGACGTGGTGTTCACGCCGAGCAATAGCAACAACACGCCGCCGACCGCCATCGCCGACACGGCCGACGCCACCGAGAAGGGCGGGGTCAACAACAGCACGGGCGGCTCGCCCGCCACGGGCAACGTGCTGACCAATGATACCGATCCCGATGCCGGCGACACCAAGACGGTCACTGCGGTCAGCTTTGGCTCGACCTCCGGCACGCTGGGCTCGGCTCTGAATGGAGCGCACGGCAGCCTCGTGCTCAATGCCGCGGGAGCCTTCACCTATACCGTCAACGAAACCGATCCCGCCGTGCAGGCTCTGCGGCTTGCGACCAACACGTTGACGGACGTGTTCAGCTACACGATGCGCGACGCCGCCGGTGCGACCTCGTCCACGACCCTCACGATCACCGTTCACGGCGCCAATGACGCGCCGGTGCTGGCGGTCCAGACCGGCAACCAAACGGCAACCGTTGGTTCGGCCTTCTCGCTGACGCTGCCGGCCGGCACCTTCACTGACGTCGATTCCGGCGACTCAGTCGCCTACACGGCAACCACCGCCGCCGACGCGACGCTTCCTGCCTGGCTGACCTTCAACGCATCGACCCGGACCTTCAGCGGCACACCGACGTCTACCGATGTCGGCACGGTCAGTGTGAAGGCAACCGCGACCGATCTCGGCAGCCTCGCCGCCAGCGAGACGTTCAATATAGCCGTGACGACGACGCCGAACACGCCGCCGACGGCGGTTGCTGATACAGGCGATGCTACCGAGAAGGGCGGCGTGAACAACAGCACGGGCGGCTCGTCCGCTACGGGAAACGTACTGACCAACGACACCGATCCAGACGCTGGCGACACCAAGACCGTGACTGCGGTCAGCTTCGGCTCGACCTCCGGCACGCTGGGCTCGACTCTGAATGGAGCGCACGGCAGCCTTGTGCTCAATGCCACGGGAGCCTTCACCTATACCGTCAACGAAGCCGATCCGGCCGTGCAGTCCCTGCGGCTTGCGACCAACACGTTGACCGACGTGTTCAGCTACACGATGCGGGACGCCGCCGGTGCGACATCATCGACGACACTCACGATCACCGTTCACGGCGCCAATGACGCGCCGGTGCTGGCGATCCAGACCGGCAACCAAACGGCAACGGTTGGTTCGGCCTTCTCGCTGACTCTGCCTGCCGGCACCTTCACTGATGTCGATTCCGGCGATTCGCTCGCCTACACGGCAACCGCTGCTAACGGCTCGGCACTGCCTGGCTGGCTGAGTTTCAACCCCGCCACCCGGACCTTCAGCGGCACACCGGCGTCTGGCGATGTCGCTACGGTCAGCGTAAAGGCAACCGCAACCGATCTCGGCAGTCTCGCCGCCAGCGAAACGTTCAACGTTGCGGTGAGCACAGCGCCGTCGACGGTCAGCTTGTTCTCGAGCTCCGATACGCCATCGGTGCTATCGGACTCCGACACATCGCAAGTCAATCTTGGCGTACGGTTTACGTCCTCGGCGGCCGGCACCATTACCGCCATCAAGTATTACAAGAGTGTAAACGACGCTGGCACTCACACCGGCTCATTGTGGACCAGCACAGGCACGCTTCTGGCGAGCGCAACCTTCTCCAACGAAACCGGCAGCGGTTGGCAAACCGTGACGTTCAGCAGCCCAGTGTCGATCACGGCCGGCACCACCTATGTCGCGAGCTTCCACAGCAACGGCCATTATGCCGATACGCCCAACTACTTCACCACTGCTGACACAAACGGCCCGCTCACGGCTCCCGCGAGCAACAATGGTGTCTACACCTATGGAACAGGGAATCTGTTTCCGACCAGCACGTTCAACGCCACCAATTACTGGGTCGACGTTGTGTTCAGCAATTCGAGCGGCGGCACGAACCAGCCCCCGATCGCCAATAACGATAGTGGCTTCAACGCGACCGAAAACGTTCCGCTCAGCATTCCCGGGGCGGCGCTTCTTGCAAACGATACCGATCCGAACGGGGACGCTCTAACGATCACGGGCGTCAGTGGTGCCGTCAATGGTACCGTCGGTTTCAGCTCTCAGAATAATACGGTGACATTCACTCCAGCCAACGGATACACCGGACCGGCTTCGTTCAACTACGCTATCTCGGATGGTCGGGGCGGTACGGCAAGCGCGAATGTGGGCGTGACCGTTCATGCGCCGTCAGCGAGCACTGTGAGCCTGTTCAGCGCGAATCCAACGCCGAGCGCAATTACGGTGAACGATCCAAATTCCGTGGAGCTCGGCATGAAGTTCCAGGCTTCCACCTCGGGCGACATCACCGGTCTGCGCTTCTACAAGGGGCCATCCAACACGGGAACGCACGTCGCGGATCTCTGGAGCAGCACAGGGACCTTGCTGGCCAACGCGACCTTTTCCAACGAGACCGCGAGCGGCTGGCAGCAGGTCAATTTCGCGACACCAGTCACGATCACGGCGGGGACGACCTATATCGCCTCCTACCACACCGCAGGAACCTACTCGGCCGATCCCAATCTGTTTGCCAGTTCGGTAACCAACGGACCATTGACCGCCCCGTCTTCCGCGTCCAGCGGGGGGAACGGCGTCTATGCGTACGGATCCGGAAGCCTCTTCCCCACCAACACCTTCAACGCGACCAGCTATGCGGTTGACGTCCTCTTCAGGCCGCAGCTCGCAGCATAGGGAGAATCGGAATGCATACGGAGCTCTATACCGACGGGATTGACGAGGTCACAATTGGCGGGGCGATCGTACGGGTGGACTTGGTCAGTCTCTCCCCCACGGAACGTGACGCCAACAACGCGCCAAAAAAGGTGTTTCGCCAAAGGTTGATCTTTTCGGCGGAGTCGTTCGCGAACTCCGTCGAGGTGATGCAAAACGCGCTTCAGGGTCTGGTGGATGCCGGCGTCGTCCAGCGCAATCGGCCAAGACCGCCGACTGCAGCGCCGCAGGCGACTGCGCGAGCGGAGCCTGCGTCATCTGTTTCGGACAGCTCACGATCTCCAAATGTCTCAGCCAACTTCCGTTGAAATCGGGCGGTGTGAACCAGCACCGCTCTCGTCTGAGGACGAGCCGCGTTGGGCCGCTCAAACCGCGCTTGAATGCCTGTCGAGGGTCGCCGCCCATCACGGTATCGATCTGCCTTCGGACCGGCTGCGGCATGCTTATGCCGTCGATGATGCCGGCATCTCGACTGACCTCTTGCTGCGCATGGCGCATGAGGCCGGGCTTCGCGCCCAGGCGACGCAGCTCGATTGGAAGGCGCTATGCCGGCTCGGCGAAGCCTATCCGGCTCTTGTTCAGCTCTCGAACCAGAACTGGGTGCTTGTGGTCGGCGCCGGGCCGGAACGCGATGCCATAACCGTTTTTGATCCCTTGGCTGAGCGGAGGGACGAACCGCTGCTCGTCGATGCGGAACGGTTTTGTGCCCGATGGCTCGGAAAGGCGATCCTGTTCAAGCGC
The DNA here is from genome assembly GCF_055807635.1 of Bradyrhizobium sp. Kon56. Lineage (NCBI taxonomy): Bacteria > Pseudomonadati > Pseudomonadota > Alphaproteobacteria > Hyphomicrobiales > Nitrobacteraceae > Bradyrhizobium > Bradyrhizobium sp. Kon56. The sequence goes on from NZ_JBVVOU010000034.1 coordinate 38,212, forward strand.
GAGAGTCGTTCAACACAGGGCCAGAGGGCCTTTGGATTGCGCTGGTTCGTACCCGAAATGCTCCGGGAATGGCGATTGTTCTCTGACGTCGCGATTGCCGCCGTCTTCCTGTATGTGCTCGGCCTCGCGCTTCCGATCTTCTTTCAACTGGTGATCGACAAGGTTCTTGTCCACGAGAGCCTCACGACGCTCTACGTACTTTCGGCTGGCGCGATCATCGCGCTCTCCTTCGATGCCATATTCAGCTTCTTGCGTCGCTACCTGTTGCTTTATGCCACGAACAAGATCGACATCCGGGTTGCGACCAAAACGTTCCGGCATCTTTTGGGGCTTCCCGTAACCTTCTTCGAGCATATCTCGGCCGGTGTGCTGGTGAAGCACATGCAGCAGGCCGGGCGGATTCGCGAGTTTCTGACCGGTCGACTGTTCCTGACCGCATTGGACGCGCTTTCGCTGTTCGTCTTCCTGCCTGTCCTCGCGCTCTACAGCGTTAAGCTGACATGCGTCGTCCTGGCCTTTACCGCCATCAGCGGCAGCGTGATTGTGATTTTGATGGGACCGTTCCGACGACGGCTCTACCAGCTCTACCAAGCCGAAGCCGGCCGCCAGGCTCTTCTGGTCGAGACGGTGCACGGAATGCGCACGGTGAAGTCTTTGGCCATGGAGCCCAACCAGAACAGGGCATGGGACGATCGCTGCGCGCAATCGGTATCGATGCGTTTCGGGGTTGAAAAGATCTCGGCGGGCGCCCAGGCACTGACCGGTTTTCTCGAGAAGATGATGACGCTCGGTATCGTGGCCCTGGGCGCGCTGGACGTCTTCGGTGGCGAGATGACGATCGGCGCACTGGTCGCCTTCAACATGCTGGCGGGACGCGTCTCGGGGCCGCTGGTTCAGATGGTGACCATGGTTCACGAGTATCAGGAGGTCGCGCTGGCGGTTAAGATGCTGGGCGAGGTCATGAATAAGCAGCCGGAACGGGACGGTCATCGCGACGGGCTGCGTCCCGATTTGGTCGGCCAGATCGAGTTTGAAAACGTGACCTTCCGCTATGGCGAGGGAGCGCCGGCGCTGGACGACGTCTCGTTTTCAATCGCTCCCGGTTCGGTCTTTGGGATTGTCGGTCGGAGCGGCTCAGGCAAGACGACGCTGACGCGACTGATCGCGGGAATGTATCCGGTGCAGCAGGGATTACTGCGGATCGACGGCCATGATTCGCGCGAGATTGATCTTACCCACCTGCGGCGGAATCTCGGGGTCGTGCTCCAGGACAATTTCCTGTTCCGGGGCACCGTGCGGGAAAATATAGCTTGTGTGAAGCGTGACGCGACGTTCGAAGAAGTTGTCAAGGCGGCCCAGCTCGCCGGCGCCGACGAGTTCATTGAGCGGCTGCCGAGGGGATTCGATACCATGCTCGAGGAGCAGGCATCGAACCTGTCGGGCGGGCAAAAGCAGCGGCTTGCGATCGCCCGCGCCTTGATCGTCAACCCGCGCATCCTGATCCTCGATGAAGCGACCAGTGCGCTGGACTCCGAGAGCGAAGCGATCATCCGGCGCAATCTACGTCGTATCGCAGAGGGACGTACCGTCATCATCGTATCGCACCGGCTTTCGATGCTGTCGGATGCGAGCCAGATTTTAGTCATCGACCGAGGACGAATCGTCGATGTGGATCGTCACGACGGCCTGCTGTCGAAGTGCACCATCTACAGGCATCTCTGGAATCAGCAGACGAGACAGGTCGCATGACCAGCGCCGGGAAAAGCAGGGCGGAAGGGAAGTCCGGCAGGTCGGGCCCTTCGACCGTTTCGCGGAGAAGGCTACGGCTGCCGAGGCCGGCGCCGACGGCATCTCGCGTAGTTGCGGAATTTCAGTCCGACGCCGCCGAGATCGAGCAGGGAACGCCACCGCGCGGAGGACGAATCACGCTCTATTGTGTCGTCGCCTTGATCGCGACCGCGATCGCGTTCGCGTGCGTGTCGCGTGTCGACATGATTGTGACGGCACAGGGCAAACTGATCACCACACGTCCCAACCTGGTCGTCCAGCCGCTGGAAACTTCGGTCATTCGGGACATTCGCGTTAAGGCCGGCGATCCGGTCAATCGCGGCGATGTCCTTGCGATCCTCGATCCGACATTTTCTCAGGCCGACCTTGATCAACTGCGCAGCCGCCTGGCGGGTTTCGACGCCTCCATCGACCGGGTCCGGGCGGAATTGGACGGCGTTGAGTACGTCCTCGAGGAGTCCGCGAATGCCGATCAGGCGCTGCAGCGAAAGGTATTTCTCCAGAGAAGGACGGCTTACGATCTTCAGATCCAGAACTACGACGCGCAGATTGCGTCCGCTCAGGCCAATCTGAAGACGGCCCAGGATGAGGAATTCGTTCTGACCCAGCGGCTGGAGACCATGCAGTCCATTGAGGCCATGCGAAATGTGTTGATGGCGAAGGAGGTCGGTTCAAGACTGAACTTCCTGCTGTCCCGGGACGCGCGGCTGGAGGTTGAAAGCAACCTGGCGCGGGTTCGAGGCGCCATGGTCGACAACATGCATCGTTTGGACAAGGCCCGTGCAGACCAAAAGGTCTTCGCTGCAGAGTTTCGCCGTACTGCCTATCAGGAGCTCGTGGAGACATTGCCCAAGCGTAACAGCGCCGCGGAGGAGCTCAAGAAGGCGGAGCTTCGCCGGCAATTGATCGTGCTGCACGCACCGGCAGATGCGGTGGTACTTGAAATCGCCAATCGGACGGTGGGTTCGGTAATCCGCGAGGCCGAGACGTTGTTTGTGTTGGTCCCACGCGACGAGACGCTTCGGGCGGAGGTGAACGTCGAGGGCAGGGATATCGGACAGCTGACGGTCGGGCAGGCCGTACGAATCAAGTTTGAAGCATTTCCGTTCCAGAAGTACGGCACGGCAACTGGCGAGGTTGGGGTCATCAGCCAGGACTCATTCTCGCCGGATGCGAAGGCCGAAGGTGCGCGCCGCCCGTCAGCTCCCTATTATCGCGTACTGATCGATTTGCGCGACACGCATCTTCGGCTGCCGCCGGAACGCGTTCAGTTGATGCCAGGCATGGCGGTCACCGCCGAAATGAAGCTCGGAAAGCGCACGGTGATTTCGTACTTCCTCTATCCCTTGCTTCGCGGTTTGGATGAAAGCATCCGGGAATACTGACCCGATTGACCATGGTGTAGTGCGATGATGATCGGTCCCAATTTTGGTGTGAAGCTCACGGTGCCCGTTGCAGCGAACAGGCCGTCGCCGAACTCGCCGCTGGTAAACTATGCGCTCAAGGGCCTGGAACGCTGCTGGTTGCCCGAGGAGCGCCGTTGGTCGCACATTTATCATCTTGACGGACGTGCTTCCCCAAACCAGTCGATACCGCATAGTGACGTGTTCTATACCCTCAATGTCCTGCTCGGGATGTCGCGGGTCGTGGAACGTCCAACCGGTATCGATATCCCCGAGATATTCTATCGAAATGTCATGAAGCTGAACGTACTTCCGGTGCGGAAATATGCCTTTGGCATGGCTTTGTGGGCCGCCGCCGAGCTCGACCTCGCGATTCCGGAGCAGGTGACGCGCGAGCTGAAGCGGACTCTGTCGGATGAGTCGCGGTGGAGTGAGTTTCGGGCGCAGGATCTGGGCATGCTGCTGACGGGAGTCGTCGCTCAAGCAAGGGCAGGTAACAGGGAGTGGACGTGCTTCGCCGCCCCGCTCTTCCGTTTCCTGAAAGAGCGTTTCCATAGCGAGTCAGGACTGTTCTGCGACGCCCCGTATGGCTTTCGACGCCGTTTCGCGTCATTTGCGACCCAAACCTATCTTTCCATCGCCTGTTACCAATATGGCGAATTCTTTGGCGATGCGTCCGCGCTTGTCATGGCCGATACGTGTGTACGCGATCTGATAGCGCTTCAAGGGGCACAAGGCGAATGGCCCTGGTTTTTCGACGCGCAAACCGGCCGCATCCTTGATTTCTACGAAGTCTATTCAGTCCATCAGTATGGAATGGCCCCGGCGCTGCTGGAATGGGCCGAGCGCTTTGGGCGGCGAGGAGCGCAGGAGGCCCTGATCAAGGGCTTCAACTGGATACTTGGTCACAACCAGCTGGGACGGACCATGCTCGTGCCTGAACTGGGCCTGACCATCCGCTCGCAGGTTCGCAAGCATGAATTGAAGACCAAGGCGCCGCGGGTGTTGCGCGCGGTCAAGAACGTCTGGCGCGACAAGGGGGGGACGCTGATCGACAACGCGAACGTGGGTGTTCGGCTTGAGTGCCGCAGCTACGAACTCGGTTGGATTCTGTGGTCATTCGGTCGGCGTACCGGCTTGCCGGAACTGACGCACAACCACGTCTTTAGCGTGGAACCTGCTGAACTGGCGTGAACTAACGGTTCCAAGCCATTGCTCGCCGCCCGCCCAGGTGCGAAAGCATCGTCATGGCACGATGTGCTCGGACAGCACACAGAACGGCGATAGCCTTGAGACGGGGGCTGCCGCCATGTAGACGGTCGCTGGTTAGTATCGTAACAGCGCCTGGCGCAAGTGATGCCAGGACTAGCAAAGCCTGCGCAACCCAGCGCAATTGCCATGCTGGATTACCTTCAGCCATGTTGCGATAGTGCGCGATGTGTCGATCCCATTTTGCATAGAGCTCCCGAAGGGAGCTTCGCGCTGGATGGAAGACAACCATGTCGGGGATGTACCGAAATCGGAGTCCGGCACGTAGTGCACGCTGCCCCCACTCCATGTCTTCCGCAACATCGACGCCAGCGAATGGGCCGACGCGATCGAAATCGCGACGAAGCACTGCCATATTTCCTGTGCCGGAATAACCGTGGCGCTCGATATAGAGCTGGAAGCGGTAAGCGAAGACGGTCTCATAAGCTGCAACGGCACTAAGACTCTCATTCTCCGCCGTCCAGATGCGAACGTCTCCCCCGAGGACCGTGTCAGGCGGCGACGAGCGCGACCATTGCACTATGGTGTGAAGCCAATCCGGATGCGCCCTGCAATCCGCATCGATGAAGGCGAGCATCTCACCTCTCGCAATCGTCACGCCGGCATTGCGCGCTGGGCCGGGGCCAGGCTCCGACTCATGCAGCAAAGATACGCCGGGATGTCGAGCAACGACGTCCGTTGGGGGCGTTGCCGAGCCGTTGTCCACCACGATGACCTCGAACGAGTGCCGACTCAGGGTCTGTGCATCCAGGCTACGCAAACAGGATTCCAGCGCGTCAGGCTGGTTGAGGTGGGGAATAATGACCGAAATCATCGTTTAATTCCCTATTTAATTTATGTTCCGTTCGCCGCCTGCCTCATCTGCCCGGCAGCTTTCATGCTCCGCAGTGTGTGGCCAAATTCGATCATTTAAACCTTGCAATTAAATATCCGCTGCGTATTATCTCTATAATAATCTTAAATGCAAACTTAAATGGGGTCTGATTTTCTGGGAGTAGGTTCCAATGCGCGCATCATTTCTGGGATGCCCCGTCGACTTCCTGACAATGGCTGAAACCGTCGAATTGGCGCGCGGGGCCATGCGCAGCCGTCAGCGGTTGCAACATGTGGCGCTGAACGTCGCCAAATTCGTCAATATGCGATCCGATCCCGTGCTTGCGGCCGATGTCGCCAACAGCGATGTCGTTGGCATCGACGGCATGGGAATTCTCTGGGGCGCCCGAGCGCTCGGGCTTCCGGCGACGTCGCGGGTTGCGGGCGTGGATCTCCTTGCCGAGTTGCTTGCGGTATGTGCGCACGAGGGCTTCAAGCCCTATTTCCTGGGAGCCACTCCCGTCGTATTACAACAAGCTGTGCAAGTGGCGCGCGGGAGGTATCCTTCACTTGCCTTTGCGGGCTGGCACGACGGCTACTTCAGACCCGAGCAAGAGAATGACGTCGTCCGGGACATCCAATCCAGCGCGGCTGATTGTCTTTTCATCGGCATGCCGACACCCCGGAAAGAGCGCTTTCTCGCCGCCCATCGCGATGATCTCGGCGTACCCTTCATCATGGGCGTGGGTGGTGCGTTCGATGTTCTAGCAGGCATTGTTCGGCGCGCGCCGGTACAGATGCAGCGGCTCGGGCTCGAATGGCTGTACCGCATCTATCAGGAGCCTGGACGGATGTGGTGGCGATACGCCACGACGAACACGCTGTTTGCAGGCGTCTTGGCGCAGGCCCTCATCAAGCAGGCCCTTCGGTACCGGCTTGGTGCGCCCGGCGTCGTTCCGCCGGGTCCCAGCCGGATCGGAGGGTAAGGCGTGCGCAAGCATTTTTTCATCCTTCTGGGAACCCGGCCGGAAGCAATCAAGCTTTTTCCAGTCATCAATCTGCTCAAGGCCGAGAGGAGCAAGGACATTTCCGTGACGATCTGTGCGACCGCACAGCACCGGCAACTGCTTGATCAAGTCCTCAAGCTGGCCAAAGTGGTCCCGGATTTTGATCTGAACGTCATGACGACCAATCAGTCTCTCGATCATCTGACCGCCCGCCTGCTCGGACAAATCGGCGAACTTCTCGAAAAGTTGAAGCCCACCAGGGTTATTGTCCAGGGCGACACGGCGACTGCCATGACGGGTGCACTGGCGTCCTATTACCACCGTATACCGGTCTCGCACATCGAGGCCGGGCTACGCAGCGGTGACATCTTCGCGCCATGGCCCGAGGAGGTAAACCGCAAGATCGTCGGCTCGATCGCCGATCAACATTTTGCCCCGACAGAGCGCGCGGCGCGCGCGTTACGTTCCGAAAACGTCGCGGATGACCGCATTCACGTTACCGGAAACACGGTGGTGGACGCTCTCATCCTCGCCAAAGCCATGGTCGAATCCGACCCTGGACTGTCGTGCCGCTGGGATGGCATCAAAAAGCGTCACGGCAATCGGCGCATCATCCTGGTGACCTGCCATCGCAGGGAAAATTTCGGCGGCGGGGTCCTTAACATCGTGAACGCGCTGGAGACCATCCTGCAACGGGAGGATGTCGCTGTGGTGCTCCCCGTGCATCCGAATCCGAATGTCCGTGACGTGTTTGCGGCTCGGTTTTCGGACCACCCGCGCGTCGTACTTATTTCTCCCCAGGAATACACTGATTTTGTGAGCCTGCTCTCGCTATCTTATCTGGTCCTGACAGATTCAGGCGGCGTACAGGAGGAAGCACCGACTTTCGGGAAGCCGGTCCTGGTGATGCGGGAGACGACCGAGCGTCCTGAGGGGGTAGAAGCGGGAACGGCACGCCTGGTCGGTGCGAACTACGAGAGGATCGTTGCGGAGACATTTCGCCTGCTCGACGATGACGAGACTTATGCTGCCATGTCGCGTTCGCACAATCCGTTTGGTGACGGGCACGCGAGCGAGCGGATCGTGAAGGTCCTTCTCGATGCATGAATTCCAAAAAATCAATGTCCTAGGACTGGGCTATATCGGTCTGCCGACCGCAGCGCTTATTGCGAGTCGAGGTCTGCAAGTCGTTGGCATCGACACCAATGAGCGCATCGTGGACACCGTTGCGTCCGGCAAAATTCATATCGCCGAGCCCGATCTGGACGGTCTCGTCTCCAAGGTTGTGTCGAGTGGCGCGCTCACGACGTCCAAAAGGCCGCAGCCGGCCGACGTTTTCATCATCGCGGTACCGACGCCGATCGATCGCGAGAACCGTCCGGACTTGTCAAGCGTGAATGCGGCCGTCGACAATATCCTAGATCTCCTCGCGCCAGGCAATCTTGTCATTCTTGAATCGACATCGCCCATTGGAACCACCGAAGCCATCGCAAAGCGGATCGTTGAACGCAGGCCAGAGTTGCACATAGGCGTCAACGGCAAGGAGGATGGAGCGATTTACGTGGCCTACTGTCCCGAACGCGTGTTGCCGGGACGGATTTTGACCGAGCTTATCAATAATGACAGATGCATCGGCGGGATTACGCCAACCTGTACGCGGCGTGCTCAACGGTTCTACAAAATGTTCGTTCGCGGCGCTTGCGTCGGCACAACGGCGCGCGCGGCCGAGCTGGTGAAGCTGACGGAAAATGCCTTCCGCGATACCAACATAGCATTTGCCAATGAACTCTCGCTGATTTGCGACAGGTTCGACATCAACGTCTGGGAGGTGATTGACATTGCCAACCGCCACCCTCGCGTAAACGTATTGCGGCCCGGGCCAGGTGTTGGCGGGCACTGTATTGCGGTAGACCCTTGGTTCATCATTGATTCTGCGCCGGACCTCGCCCGTGTGATGCGAACAAGTCGGGAAGTGAACAATGCCAAGACACAGAAGATCATCGAGCGCGCAGAGGCGCTGATCGACGATCATCCGTATGCGAGCGTTGCCTGTTGCGGGTTGACCTTCAAGGCCAATGTCGACGACTTGCGTGAAAGCCCGGCCATGGAGATAGCCACGCATCTCGCGGCGAAATACGGCGAACGGATCAAGGTTGTCGAGCCGAACTTGCGCCGTCTGCCTCCGCAGCTGGCGGATCATCGTGTCGCATTCGTGAGTATCGAGGAAGCCCTGCGCAGTTGCGAAATCGCGCTTCTCCTCGTCGATCATGATGAATTCAAGATGGTGCCGCTGGCAGAGCGACGGCACCTCGACGTCATCGATACGCGAGGCATATGGCAGGATATGCCGGCGCGGACATAACGCATACAGCCGTAACTACCGAATGAATCGAGGTTAGCATGCGAGATAGCCAGCTGGGAATCGGCGTCGTTGGATACGGCTATTGGGGCCCCAATCTCGTTCGCAATTTCTCGATCAATCCCGCCACTCGCGTTGTCAGTGTGAGCGACCTTGATCCAGGCAGACTCGGCGCCATGGGGCAGGTCTACCCCGGGGTCACAACGACCACTCGCTATGAGGATCTGCTGAGGGATACCTCTATTGATGCAATCGTTATCGCTACGCCGGTGCACACACATTACGAGCTGGCGATTGCGGCGTTGAGGGCTGGCAAGCACGTGTTGGTCGAGAAGCCCCTTGCGCCAAGCGCCGAGCTGGTGACCCGCTTGATCGACGAATCGGACCGGCGCGGATTGACGCTGATGGTCGATCACACCTTTCTCTATACGCCGGCGGTGCAGAAGATTCGTGAGCTCTTGCTGAAGAAAGAGCTCGGAGACATCTACTACTACGATAGTACGCGCTCGAGCCTCGGGCTCTTTCAAAAAGACGTAAATGTGATCTGGGATCTGGCAGTGCACGACATCTCGATCATCCATCATATCCTCGATGAGGAGCCGATCGCGGTTTCGGCAACGGGGTCGTGCCATGTTGTCGGTTCGCCGGAAAACATGGCCCACATCACACTGTTCTTTGCCAAAGCATGTGTGGCCCACGTCAGCGTCAACTGGCTCTCGCCTGTCAAGGTGCGCCAGACGTTCATCGGCGGCAGCAAGAAGATGATTGTCTACGATGATCTCGAGCCGACGGAAAAGGTCAAGGTCTATGACAGGGGAATTACGCTCGATCCGCCTCTCGTCGATGCACAGCAACTGCGGATTGGGTATCGCGCCGGTGACATGTGGGCGCCGCATATCTCGCCCACGGAGGCACTACAGACGGAGGTGGAGCATTTTGTCGATTGCGTACGCACTGGTAGCCAGCCGATTTCCGGTGGCATCTCCGCATTGCGGGTGATTGAGGTGCTGGAGGCGGCGTCGCGCTCGATAGCCGCGCAGGGGAAGCCAGTCCTCCTCAAGCAACCGCGTCAGGTGCGGGAGCGCGCCCGGGCGACGGCCTAAATCGTGATGCCGGCGGGCACTGCTATCAGCCGAAAGGCGACTGTTTCGCGATGAATTCGGTCCGGCGTTCCATTTTGTTTTCGGCGGCCGAGCGCTATGGCAGCCTTGTCCTATTCTTTGTGGCTACTGCGGTCCTTTCCCGTTTGTTGTCGCCCCCGGAATTCGGAGTCTATGCGGTCGTCAACGCCATCGCACTGGTCATTGCTGCCTCCTTTCAAGAGTTCGGAGGCGGAAATTATCTGATTCAGAAGCGCGATTTGTCGGCCGAAGACGTCCGCTCGGCCTTCACCATCACGTTCGGTATTTCGGGCGCAATTGCGGCTCTTCTGTTCGTCTTCGCTGACAGCCTGTCGCAGTTGTTCGCGCAGGACAGCCTCAAGGGAGCCATCGAGATCTCAGCCCTGAATTTTCTGCTACTGCCGATCTCCGGAACGATTTCTGCCTTGCTGCGAAGGGACATGAAATTCGGAACATTGGCCATATGCAACTTAGTGTCTGGTGTGGCAGTCGCTCTGGTTTCCATTGGACTTGCGATAGCAGGATTGAGCTATATGGCCCCGGTCTGGGGTGGTCTGGCAGGAAACGTGATCCTGACCATGGCGCTACTGGTGGGCCATCGAGACCCTAGTGCGCTACGTCCTTCGCTTTTCACCTACCGCGACGTCGTCAGCTTTGGCCTTTATTCCAGTGGGGTCAGCGTCATCAATGTCTTCTACAATTTAGCGCCCCAGCTATTTCTGGCCAGAATTCTCGACTTTGCGTCCGTCGGTCTGTACAGCCGCGCGATCAATTTGACGCAGGTTTTCGACAGGCTTGTCACGCAAGTGCTGAGCCCCGTCATCATGCCGGCGATCGTCGCAAGGCGCCAGGCCGGTGACGACTTGAAGGCCGTTTACCTTGAGGCGATCCAACTGCTTTCCGCCGCGCAATGGCCTTTCCTGGTATTCGTGGCGTTGATGGCCCGGCCGATCATTGCGATCTGGCTCGGTCCGACTTGGCTGGATATCGTGCCGCTCGTGCGCCTGCTGTGCATCGCGAACATGGCACTTTTTGCCGCGTGCTTGAGTTATCCGGTACTAGTAGCCGTTGGAAGCGTCCGGGATGCGTTGATCTCCTCTTTCATCTCGCTACCGCCGTCGCTTCTTGTAATTCTAGGCGCATCCTTCTTCGGTGTGCAGGCTGTCGCCGCATCCGCCCTTTTGACGTTGCCTTTTCAAGCCGCGGTCACGATTTATTTTATCGGGCTGCACCTACGCTTCGGGCTAAAGGACCTGGTGCAGGCGTTGATGAAGAGCGTACTAGTGACGGCGGCGACTGCATTTGGCGTCGCCGGCTGTGCGGCGGTGATGGAAGCTGGATTGGTTACGCCCATCGCCGGGCTCGCTTTGGCAACGTGTGCTGCGGCGCTTTGCTGGTGGCTGGGGTTGCTACTGACTGGTCATCCCTTGCTCCATCAGCTTCATCAGGCGGTGGCGGATCTTGCTCGCATTGCGCCAAGGCTGCGACTGCCGCGTTCAGCCCTGTAAAAGCTTTGCGGCTATTTTGGAGACGAAGATGCCGATTACAAAAGACGTACAGCTTGGCCGTCATGTCAGGATCTTTCATCCGGAACTGGTCAATCTTTATGGCTGCACGGTCGGCGACGAGACTAGAATCGGCACTTTCGTCGAAATCCAGGCGGGGGCGAAGGTCGGTGCACGTTGCAAGATATCGTCGCACAGCTTCATCTGCGAGGGCGTCACGATCGAGGACGAAGTGTTCGTCGGTCATGGCGTGATGTTCACGAACGACAAACACCCGAAGGCAACGACGGCGGATGGTCGTCCTCAGCAAGCGTCGGACTGGACGCTGCAGCGCACCCGCGTCGGTAGGGGAGCTTCGATCGGCTCGAACTCCACGATTCTGTGCGGAGTGACGATCGGAGAGGGGGCCTCCGTAGGCGCGGGTGCGGTGGTGACGAGGGACGTTCCGCCTGGCGCTGTCGTCGCGGGAGTGCCCGCTCGGGTATTGTCTGCGGCTGAAACGGCGGTCTTGGGCGATCGCGGCTCAGCAGAGGCGCTTCGTAAACCATTTTAAATTTCCCACATAAACGGCAAGATTTAATGATTGATTAAATATAATAATACGGGTTAAATGTATTATAATGTTGGTCCAATAGAGGACTTGAATCTTGATACCCTTCTTGAATCTGAAAGCCCAATATAGCCAGATCAAGCCGGAAATCGACGCCGCGGTCGCGAGAGTCGTCGGCAGCGGGCACTTTGTGCTCGGCCCAGAGGTCACTGCCTTTGAGGGTCGCTTCGCGGAATATTGCCGGACCGCCCATTGCCGCGCGGTGAACAGCGGAACCTCGGCACTTCATCTTGCCTTGCTGGCGGCGGGCGTCGGAACCGGTGACGAAGTCATCACGGTATCCATGACCTTCGTCGCGACAACCGCAGCGATTCTCTACAGCGGAGCCAGGCCGGTGTTTGTCGACGTTGACCCGGTAACATGGACGATGCATCCCGGTTCGATCGAGGCTGCGATAACACCGCGAACGAAGGCGATCCTGCCGGTTCATCTCCACGGGCAGATGGCCGACATGGACTCCATTATGGAGATCGCGCGTCGTCACGGTCTGGTCGTCATCGAGGACGCCGCGCAGGCGCATGGCGCGGAATACCGCGGACGTCGCGCGGGCTCGATTGGCGATCTGGGATGCTTCAGCTTTTACCCCGGCAAGAATCTTGGAGCCTTTGGCGAGGGCGGGGCCGTCGTAACCGATCGGCCTGAATTGGCACGCCGCGTGTCACTGTTGCGGGATTGGGGACAGGAGACGAAATACAATCACGTCATTCCCGGATACAACTATCGCATGGACGAAATTCAGAGCGCGATACTGAACGTCAAGCTGAACTACATTGAGCGCTGGACGGAAGCTCGTCGTTCGCTCGCTGAGCGATACAATGCACTGCTGTCTGATCTTTCATGCCCGCGTCCCCAGCCGCCCCCGTACGCCCGTCACGTGTATCACGTCTATGCGGTCAGATTGCCGTGGCGCGACGAAGCGCTGACGCTATTGCGTGAAGCCGGCATCGGCGCCGGGATCCACTATCCCGTTCCGGTGCATCTGCAGACTGCCTATGCAGAACTCGGTTATCGTGCCGGTGATCTTCCCGTCACCGAGATGCTGGCGAACGATTTCCTCTCTCTTCCCATTTATCCAGAGTTGCTGCCGGAACAGGTGGTCGAGGTTGCCTCCACACTCAGGAACGCGGCACTGCGGCCCAGCGAAGTGACAAGCGACCGAGCAGAGCATCCAGAGAGTCTCGTGACAAGGTCCCACAACAGGAGAGCGTCTTGATTGATCTCAAGGGAAAACGCGTTCTGGTCACCGGCGGCGCAGGTTTCATCGGCTCCCACATCATTGATCTGCTCTGCGATGAGGGCTGCATCGAGATCGTTGCCATCGACAACATGATAAGAGGCCGGCCGGAAAATCTCGGGCGCGCGCTCGGACGTGGCCCGGTGAGAGTGGTTCATGGCGACATACGCGATCGCAAGCTGATGGAAGCGTTGCTCAAGGCTGCTGATATTGTATTTCACCAGGCGGCGCTCCGAATCACTCATTGTGCGGCCGAACCACGCCTTGCCAAGGAGGTCATGGTGGACGCCACCTACGACCTGCTGGAGTTGTGCATCAAGCACGATGTTGAGAAGATCGTCGCGGCGTCGTCGGCATCCGTATACGGCATGGCAGAGGAATTTCCCACCACCGAGCGCCAGAATGCGTACAACAACCGAACTCTCTATGGAGCCGCTAAGGCCTTTAACGAGGCTCTGCTGCGTACCTTCAACGATGCGTACGGCATCGATTACGTCGCACTTCGATATTTCAACGTCTACGGCAGCCGGATGGACATCCACGGACGGTACACCGAGGTCTTGATCCGCTGGATGGAGCGGCTGGAAGCCGGATTGCCTCCCATTATCTTTGGTGACGGCCGTCAGAGCATGGATTTCGTCCATGTCCGCGACATCGCGCGCGCCAACATCCTTGCAGCCAGGGCAAAGATCACGGATGAGGTCTTTAATGTGGGGAGCGGCACTGAAACCAGCCTGACGGAGCTGGCTACGGTGCTTGCGTCTGTGATGGGACGCCGCGGCCTGACACCCGAATTCGCGCCGGAACGCTCGGTCAATCCGGTACCGCGGCGGCTGGCATCGACGGGCAAGGCAGAGCGTTTGCTGGGTTTCCGCACCACGGTTTCACTAGAGCAGGGGCTCGCCGATCTCGTGAAATGGTGGCGATCCGAACGCGAGCTCGTTTCGGACCATCAACGACAGGCGGCGGCATCGTGATTCCGATCGCCTTGCCCCTGCTTGCGGACGACGAGGCCGACGCTGCGCGCGAAGTCGTGTTGTCGGGCTGGGTATCGCAAGGCCCGCAGGTGGCGGCGTTCGAGCGCGAGTTCGCCGCTCTTGTTGGTGCGCCATACGCCTGTGCCGTCTCCAATTGCACGACCGCCCTGCAACTCGCCTTGGCGGCTTTGGATATCGGCACCGGCGACGAGGTGATCACGGTCAGCCACTCCTTCATTGCGACTGCAAACGTCATCCGGCATCAGGGCGCCACTCCGGTCTTTGTCGATATCGATCCCGAGACGTACAATCTCGATTGCGCCCGGCTGGCCGAAGCCATCACCGAACGCACGCGCGCGATTATCGCGGTTCACCAAATGGGCATGCCCTGCGATCTAGCAGCCCTGACCGCGCTGGCGGATCGCCATGGCCTCGTTCTGATCGAAGATGCAGCCTGCGCTGCCGGCAGCCAGATCCTGATCGAAGAGAGCTGGGACCGGATCGGCAAGCCGCACGGACGTATCGTCTGTTTTTCCTTTCATCCGCGCAAAGTGATCACTACTGGCGAAGGCGGGATGCTCACCACTGCGGATGCCGAGCTTGACCGCAAGTTCAGGCTCCTGCGCCAGCACGGAATGAGCGTTCCCGACGTGGTGCGGCATGGCTCTTCCCAGGTCATCTTCGAAGAGTACCTTGTTTCCGGCTACAATTACCGGATGACCGACATGCAGGCCGCGATCGGGCGCAAACAGCTGGAGCGACTTCCGGAGCTCGTCGCTCGCCGGAGGAGGTTGGCATCCCGTTACACCGAGGTGCTCGGGAATATCGAGGCATTGCGGCTACCTTTCGAGCCGGCCTGGGCGCGGTCCAATTGGCAGAGCTATTGTGTGCGCTTGCCCGATTGGATCAATCAGCGCTCAGTCATGCAAAACCTGCTCGACCAGGGTATCGCCACGCGGCGGGGCATCATGTGTTCACACCGCGAGCCTCCCTACGCGCAGGCAAAGCAGCGCCACGACCTCCGCCAATCAGAGCTGGCGCAGGACCGTTCGATCCTGCTGCCGATCTATGCGCAGATGAGCGAGGCAGAGCAGCTTCGCGTCGCAGAGTGCCTTAAGGCGGAACTGGCGCGTCGCTAGCGCTCGCGAAGGATAATCGGCGAGGAGAACATGCGAGGCACCATTCGGTGCGGCTTACCTGGGAGCGATTGGAAGAAAGCCATGGCGAAGGTCGACGTACTCGTACCCTGTTACAATTACGCTCGCTACCTCGCGAACTGTGTCCACAGCGTTCTCGATCAGTCTGTCCGTGACGTGCGGGTTCTGGTGATCGATGACGCTTCGTCGGATGAGTCCGTGGAGGTAGCAAACCGTTTGGCGGCCTCTGACCGGCGTGTTGAGGTGATTTCGCATGCCCGCAACCATGGACACATTGCAACGTACAACGAAGGCATCGAGTGGGCAGACAGCGACTATTTTCTCTTGCTGTCCGCGGACGACATGCTGGTGCCGGGTGCACTTGAGCGCGCGGCCGCAGTGATGGATTCCGATCCGGCTATCGGACTAACGTATGGCCGTTGCCTTCCCTGGCTTGAAGGTCTTCCACAACCGATCATCGACGCACCAGAGAGTCACTCTTGGGCGCTGCACGATCTCCTCACTGAGATGTGCACCAAAGCGGCCAATCTGGTACCAACACCCACGGCGATCGTTCGGACCAGCATGCAAAAAGCGGTCGGTGGCTATCGGACATCTCTACCGCATGCGGGCGACATGGAAATGTGGCTTCGTTTTGCTGCGAAGAGCTCGATAGCTCGCATCGATGCTGTGCAGGCAATCTATCGAAAGCACTCGACTGCGATGTCGAATCCGTACTTTGCTGAGATAATGCTCGACTATCGACAGTGTCAACTAGCGTTTGAGGTGTTCTTCGACGAGTACGAGGATCGTCTGGCTAGCTCGAGCGCCTTGCGACGCGTTGCTCACCATGCACTGGCCGAGCGAGTATTCCGTCGTGGGATCGGGTTGATGCGGCGTGGCCATTTCAAGGATGGTGTCCAGCTGATCCGCGGTTCCATAGATCTGGATCGCCGGCTTCGCTACTTACCGCCAATTTGGCATTTGTTAAAAATTCCCGGGCCTGCAGGCCGTGAGTGGGCGAAGTCTGTTTTGAAGGAGACTTTACCGCGGTCGACGAAGTAGAGTGCCAAACACGTTGAAATCATTGGTGATATTGGGGGCGGTTCCATTGGATGGGCATTTAGGAACTGTCGACCTCTATGCTTATGATCAGCCATTTTCCTCTGTCCGAAGCCTAAGGTGCCTCCCGCTGGAGCGTGCTATCCGCTCGGCCGCGTCGATTGCGGTCGCGCACTTCCAACGGAAATTCCGCGAAAACTACGCGCGGCTGCTCGAGGGGGCTTCGGAGACACGCTGGGACGCTCTGGTCCACCGAGAGAGGCGTTGGGTTTCGTTAATTAAGATATTAAAAATGTTTTATTTGATTGAATGTTGTAGATAATTAATATTAAATCACGGGTGAATAAGGCGGCGATAATCCGGGAGGTCCGATTGCCGCGGTATGCTCGGTTGCCATCTTTGCTGACGCGGAGAGCCAATCGGCGCCGCTGTAAGGGCCGCTTAGGTGCGACATTCCGGGTCATCCTTCATGGAAGGGCTCGTCGTGCTTTGCACTCAGCAAATTGGATATCGCGCGGCCTTCGTAAAGGATTGGGCCAAGTGCTAGAGTTCGATGCAAATATACTGCCGCCGAGACACCAACGGTCCGGCGGACCCCAGAAGGTTAGAAGAGCTGCATCACAGGTTATTCTCTGGTGCCAACGTCGTCGATGGCCGATCCCGTCTCCGCTGCGTCGGCTGGCGCGTCATCTGTTGGTCCGTTCTATTAAATCCGCCGCGTTTGTGGAAGACTGGTCCGTGCCACTCATTTCCGGGCGAGAGAGCCTCTTTGAGCAACGCTACCTCGGAACTGAACCGGGGTCGGCTGGTTCGGGGCGGCTCGTAAGCCGCGTGCTCTTAGAACCCGAAGGTCAGAAGAAGAACCGAGACACCAAACCGAGGTTGAAGTGCGCGATCGCGACAGGCGCCCTCGACGTCGGTGGATTGGATCGAATGGTTGCGGTTCTTGGCCGCTTGCTTCCGGAGTTTGGCGTAGATGTCACCATTCTCTATCCGACTTCATCCATCGATTTCGCCGGAGCGGGAGAGCACTTGGCGGACACGCTACGACGAGAGGGCGTGACGGTTATCAAGATTTCTGAGGAAGACGTGCGGGACTGGTTTGCTGCGGATCCCCCAAACGTCGTCAGCGCTCATGGCGCACCAAAGTGGATGATCGAGGCGGCCTCGAATGCCGGTGTTCCGATCGTAGAGACGTTGCATGGGTCGCACTCGCTTTTTCGACGGGACTCGTGGTCCGCAGAACGATTGCGAAGCAGAAGCATCGACGGAATCGTCGCCGTAAGCAAGATGGTGGCGCGGCAATACCGGCAAGCAATTCCAGATTATCCAGTGGATCGAATCGCCGTCATTCCCAATGGCATTGATGAACAATACATTATCCGCAGCGATAGGTCGCGGGCGCGCGCTTGGCTGGGCTTGCAGGACGAGTTTTTGTTCGTATCGATGGCGCGATATCATCTTCAAAAAAATTCGTTCGGGCTTGTTTCTGCGTTTGTGGATGTGGCGCGGTCGTTTCCAAACGCGCATTTGCTTGTAGCTGGCCAGATTCACGACGTCTCCTATTACGAGCAAATCCGGAGGTTACGCGACCAATCAGGATGCGCAGCGCAGATCCACCTTCGGGATCATTGCATGGCTGCTTCAGACGTTCTGGCTGCGGCGGATGCATTCGCACTTGACTCGTTCTTTGAGGGGTGGCCGCTCGCGCCTATGGAAGCCCTCTTTGCTGGAATTCCGGTGGTTATGAGCGAAGTGGGCGGCGCCGTCGAAATAGTTGGTGAAGACGACAAGCGTGGCTGTGTAGTTCCAAATCCGCTCGGAGATCCTGAGGGGATGGATTGGGAGATGATGTCCCGGCTACGCTTCGCACCGCAAGCGAATCGTCGCGCGCTGGTCGAAGCGATGTCACGCGTCGTGGTTCAAGGGGAGCACTGGCGTAGTATCCGTGAAGACCTGCGGGCCGAATCGACCGTGCGCTTTTCCGCGGAGCGGTGTGTGGCAGCGCATGCCGATCTTCTAAAACGCACGGCCTCGATGAAACGCCTCAAGGCAGTCGCTTGAACGAAACACATCGGCAGTCGATATGTCCAATAGCAGAGAGAAGATCCGTGTTCTGGTCGCAATCGCCAGCTATGGAACACGCAACGATAATTACTTGAGGCGATTGGTCGCCGAGTATCGTTCGATGTCATTTGACGTCGAACTCATCATCGTGTCAAATTTGGATAAGAGCCCCTACATCGGCGTGGAAACGATAGTAGGGCTGCCCAACAGCAATCCTTGGTCGCTGCCGTTCCAGCACAAAAAGCTCTTTGCAGATCGTTCTAAGGACTACGATCTTTATATCTACACAGAAGACGACATGCTCGTTACCGAAAGGAACTTGCGAGCATTTCTGGAGGTGTCTTCTGTGCTGTGTGCCGACGAAGTCGCGGGATTTCTTCGGATCGAGCGCGATGTGCAAGGCGAAGTCAACTTTCCGGAAGTGCACGGGTATTTTCACTGGGAGTCCACCTCGATAAGGTCGAGAGGAAACTATACGCTCGCCAAATTCACGAACGAGCACGCAGCATTTTACGTTTTAACGCGCGATCAGTTGCAGAAGGCGTTGGCTTCCGGCGGGTTTCTGGTTACCCCGCATGAGGGCAAATACGACCTGCTCTGTTCCGCTGCTACCGATCCATACACGCAGTGTGGCCTTACAAAACTGATCCCGATTTCGCATTTGGATGATTTTACGATCCATCATTTGTCCGACAGATACGCCGGGAAGTTGGGCGTAAACCGGGTGGAGCTCTTGGCGCAGATCGACGTCATGCTGGACCTGTCCGCCGAAGAGAAGAAGGCGCATCCGCTGTTCGTCACTGAGACCAGAATGTGGCGCGGGCTTTACTCGAAAGACTACTACGATGGGGTCTCTGAAGCCATCGTCTCTGCCATTCCATCTCACGTGCGCTCAGTGCTCTCGATTGGATGCGGCGCAGGCGGCACCGAGGGCTGGCTCGTGCAGCGAGGGTTGGATGTTGCCGCGCTGCCACTCGATCCCGTTATCGCCAGAACCGCGGAGATGCGAGGCGTAAAGATGGTGCCCGGTGATTTCCAAGAAGCCAAGAAGTCGCTTCGGGGGCGGACATTCGACTGCATCCTCTATCTGGACGTCCTGCATCTTCTGCGCGACCCCGTCGTTGCGCTGTCGCTGTTCTCGGAAAACCTGGCTTCCGGTGCCGTTGTGATTATTCAGACCCCGAACACGCTCAACTTGGCGTCGCTGTGGAAAGAGTTGTGGCACTCTCGCGATCTGAGTATTTGGAGATCGTTTGAAACGACGGGCGTGCATCGGACCTCCCTCGGAGAGATAAAGGACTGGTGCAAGGAATCTGGAATGAAAGTGGAGAGGGCGATGCATGTCGTCCGCCATCGGACCGACATCCTCCGCTCTTTTGCGCCGAACTTCGTCTCGCAGATGTTTTCGCCGACGCTGATCGCGGTGGCTCAAAGAAGGGCTCCCGTCGGCCAGAATTCTGGAACAATCAAATGAGTTACTACGATCGCGTTCGTCGCGAAATCGCGCCGCTCTTGCCTCCATCTGCCGACCGCATCCTGGATATCGGCGCAGGATCGGGCGCGACTTTGCGGTGGCTCAAGACGATATATCCAAAGTCACAAACGACGGGTGTGGAGATCAATCCCGAATTGCACCCGATGCTCGAGAGCAATGCGGACAACACGATTATTGGTGATGTAGACACTTGTTGGCCACAGCTTCAGAAATATGATCTCGTCCTCCTGCTTGACGTACTCGAGCACCTCATTGATCCAGAAGGCACACTGAAGAAATTGGCGGCGCTGCTAAACGCGGACGGCAGCATTATAGTTTCGGTTCCAAATATTTCTCATATCAGCGTGTCAATTCCGCTCCTGTTGCGCCGTCGCTTTGCCTACGCCGACGCCGGAATTTTGGACCGGACTCATTTGCGCTTTTTTGTTGAGGAGACCGCCGTCGATCTCCTGAACTCATCGAACTTGCAGGTAATGAAGGGTGTAGTTTCGGGATTTGCCGGCCCGAAGTCGAATTTTGTCGATCGGGTTTCCTTTGGGTTGCTGCGCCATCATCTCGCAAAGCAGTACATCATGCTCGGTCGGCCGGCGGGTGAGCGGTTGATACAACGAAGGGTAAGGTGGAGCACGGCGCCGTGAGCGCGACGGAATTGGTTGTTCGACGCCGACCGTTCCAGGAGTGAAGTGTTGTAATTGGCCGAAGGCCAGGACGGAGCCTACGAAAGATATGACGTCTTCTTTTGCCAACAGAAGCAATTTGGGCCGCGGATTAAGGGGGCCGATTACTGTGAGCGAGGGGCATCGGCGTGTCAGTTCCCTGCCGGCTTATCTAATTTTGATGGGAGCCATTTTTTCCTCGGACCTTCCGGTTATGATTGGCGGCGCAAAATTCACGTCCGGGCGTGTGGGCATCGTCCTGCTTCTGATTCCTGCAATTGTCCGATTGACTCGGGCGGGGCGTCAGTTGTTGTCGGTGGATCTTTTGGCTCTCCTGACCGGCGTGTGGATGATCGGTGCAGCCATTTATGTTGACGGAACGGCGTCCCTTTCCTCCGCGGGCGCAGAAGCGCTCGAATTCATCGGCGGATATTTCGTGGCTAGGGCGTTCGTCTACGGTCCCGAGGGGCTGGCAGTCTTCATACGAGTGCTCAAGCTCTCTATGTTGATCACCGTCGGCGTTGCGGTCTTGGACACTCTTACTGGCCGGTGGGTCGTCCCGGATCTTCTGGCGAGCTTGCTCAATATCCCGTCTCTGTCCCCGCAGTATCGGTCCGGTGTGATCCGGGCCATATCGACGTTCAGCCATCCGATTTTGATGGGGACCTTCTGCGCCATGGTGGGTGTGGTCGTACTCTTCACCGAAACGAACATAGCCAGGAGATGGTTTTACATTTCCATCAGCCTTGTGGGTTGCGTCTTGTCCTTTTCGTCCGCGGCGCTGATGTCGTTCGCGCTCGCTACCGCGGTGTACGTTTATGATTGGCAGTTGTGCAGTTATCGCTGGCGTTGGAAGGCATTGATTGTGACGCTATTCGCATTGTGGGGTATTGTGATGGTTTCCACCAATAACCCTATCGGGTGGGTGCTATCTCATCTGACATTCGATCCGCAGTCGTCCTATTTCAGGCTTCTTATCTGGGACGCTGCACTCGAGCGAATCTCCCAAGCGCCGATTACAGGATATGCACTCGGGTCCGTCAACAGTGCGATACTTGACGCGACCACCGATTCGGTTTGGTTAGTCTACACGCTACGCTACGGCATTCCGATGGCCATCTTGATGGTACTAACGAATGTTTTGGCGATGAGATCGACGGCGTCTGTCGCGGTCAGATCCTATGTGGCGCCCCTACAACTCGCCTTCACTACCGTGCTTGTAATGTTCATGTTTGTCGGGCTTACAGTCGCATTCTGGAACTACATGTGGATTTTCTGGGGCGTGTGTATCGGCACGAGAGCCTCAGTGTATGAGTGGAATCTTGCACAGGGCCTCGGCAGGAGGACGATTGCGGATGGGGTGGTTAGAGTAGCACACGGCGTTGCTTGAGGCAGAACTGTTCATCTGCTGTGCTTGCGACCCGCAACGCGAAGTGCAGATGACGCGGAGAGTATCGTGATAATCGCACGCCTACATTCGTAGTCGACGGCTCGACCGATGATATGTAGCGAGTCGTGCGCCGATTTCGCAGCGCGGCCTTGTTCCAAGGGAAATAATTGGTGAGTAGGTTATGTCAATAGAACTCGGACGACCCCGTCCAAAGATCCTATTTGTCACTTCCCACTGGCCTTTGGCGGACGCCTACGGTGCACAGCAGCGCGTGCTCAACATTGGCAAGCTGCTCAATCGATTCGGGGACGTGTCGTTTGTAATTGCTCCGGGAGAAACCGAAGACCAGGAAACTGTGCTCAGGACGAGGCAGAAATTCGATGTTCGCAGGGTCGCGCGTCCTCTGCCGGTCGGGATCGAAACATCGCTTGCCCGTCTCAACCACAGATTCAGACACGAGGTTGACCCAACCTACATGTCGACCGACGGCTATTCGGTTAGCAAGACAGATCGGGAGGGCCTGCAAGAATTGATTCAGCAGCACGATCTCATATGGATTCACAGTGTCCGGATTGCCAATTGGTTTCGCATCGATCAATGGCCGCGTTCCGTATTGGATGTGGATGATCTGTTTAGTAGCTTGTATCGATCGCGTGCGCGGTCGGGCGGCAGCCTGATGAGAAGACTACTCAATCTCAGGATGGCCTGGATCTGGCGCTGCAGAGAGCAGCGTTTTCTGCAGAGATTTTGCGTTTTGGTTGTGTGTAGTGAGAATGATCGGAACTACCTAGGCCGATTGCTCGGCAGGCAAGAACGTATCCATGTCATCCCTAACGGCTGCACCCCGGTCGCGCAGTCACGCTGCGTTTCATCGGCACGACCGCGCGTGGGGTTCATCGGAAATTGTACGTTTGAGCCCAACGCAAAGGGGCTCGAGTGGTTCATACGTGACGTGTGGCCAATGATCAAGCAGGAGCTTCCAACGGCGGAGCTCCGCTTAGTGGGCCGTGAGAGCGACGGATATCTGACGAAACTAGGTCCGGACATCACTGGCCGCGGTTGGCTGGAGGACCCGGGATCCGAAATCGCATCATGGTCGGCGATGATCGTTCCCATCAAAGAAGGCGCTGGCACGAGGGTAAAGGTGGCGGAGGGATTTGCGAGGAAATGTCCGGTTGTAACGACAACGGTCGGAGCCTTTGGATATGCGGCGGAGCACGGAGAAGAGATTCTGTTGGCCGATCGCGCGAAGGAGTTTGCCTCTGCATGTATTCAGCTGCTGAGGAGTCCTCAATTGGGAGAGGCGCTCGCAGCCAAAGCTCACCGTCGCTTTTTAGAGCGATGGCAGTGGGATTCGTTTGAGAGCACGATTGCCAACGTTGTTCAGCAGTGCCTGGCAACGGATAATCGTCCCCATTGCGGCGCGACCTCCCTATTAGACGTGACGGTGCCAGCTATTGGCAGTGGTGCAGCAAACAGTGCACCGCAAGGAAGCGATGTCTAGTGGTGATGCTAAGACTCTGACAATTATCACCGGCAACTTAGTTGCATCAGCAATGCATTTCGATTTGCGGATTGCAATTTCGGAAAGCGCTCGATCGGGCGCGCTACTGCGAGGATCATCAGGTTGCTCGCCGGATCGGCCGGAGCAAACCATAAAACGTGGGACCAGGATTCTGGGATTGGTTTCAGCTGACGCGTTTGTCAGCGTCGGATCGGAAGTCCGCTCTTATGATCCTCGGTCAGGTACCACGTGAATGTACGAGACCGATCGGTCATGCCCGCCGCGAAATAGCCGTTCCGATAATCGTAAGGTCGATATCCCCAACTCTCGAGGAGATCATTCACCTTAGGCGTAGGAAAGGCGGTCATTAGCGCCGGCCGATGTCGTTCGATCGTGGTCCGCGAGCCTTGCAAAATGTCAAGCTCTGCTTCTTGTGCATGCAACTTCACGAGGCGAGGGGCTAATGCGAACGAGTCCAGCGTCCTGCATTCGACGGAGTGTTGCTTGACAACGAGCTTCGCTTCGTCGAAGCGCAACATTCGGGCAGGATCGCGGAGCCATTCGGTCGCAGATTTGTAGTCTGTGGCTGACATGCCATCGCAGTCCCAACAGCCGTACTTCGGAACGAAAAATGTTATCGTGCCGCGCGTCGAACCGAGGGCACATCCATGTATGGTGACGCTCGGATCTTGACCAAGGCGCTTTTTGAGCTGAATGGCTGATCTTGGCTCTGGCTCGAACGCGACAATTTTCGCTGCGGGCGCAAATCGCCTAAATGCCTTTATGCTTTGACCCCGGTTCGCTCCAATGTCCACAATAAGGCTATCTTGGCTCGACAGATAGGGTACGCCCCAAAACTCGCGCTTCACAACGAAGGGCGCGGTGAGGTCTTTCGCCGCAAACCTGATAGCTGCCACTCCAGGAATGTTGGCGTACAGAAACCGCGCGAGCGCCTTGGCGTTTGCCATTGGAAATTAATGCCATTCTTTTGTTGATAATGCCAGCAGAGGCTGTAAAATAATGTAAATTTGCTAATATCGAGGTATTTAATTGTACGAGTTTTATACGGCCGTTCAGGGGTAGTGATGAGTATTGGAGAGTGCGCGGATGTCGCAGTCATCATCGTCGGGTTCCGAAATTCAGACGATATTGTCCAATGCTTCAAGGCCCTTGCGGACGTTACCTCACCCAATTTCGATGTCTTCATCTGCGAGAATGGCGGCCCGGCGT
Source organism: Bradyrhizobium sp. Kon56 (assembly GCF_055807635.1). Taxonomy (NCBI): domain Bacteria; kingdom Pseudomonadati; phylum Pseudomonadota; class Alphaproteobacteria; order Hyphomicrobiales; family Nitrobacteraceae; genus Bradyrhizobium; species Bradyrhizobium sp. Kon56. Next base: position 62,838 of record NZ_JBVVOU010000034.1, read on the forward strand.
CATACCAGCAGCTGGTCGATAGCCTGATGGGCGATTCTTATGGTCTGCGGGAGCTTGCTTCGGCTGATGTTCGGGGCGAGGGAGCACGATTTATCGCCAGCCGATATCTGAGATTTCCCTCGCGGCCGTCCAGAGTTCTGATTGGTTGCGCAACCGACAACCTGGGGTACGCCGGGGGAATAAACGCTTGGCTTCGTGAACTTATTCATGTCGGAGGATGGAAGGGGATATGGATACTTAATCCCGATACCGAGCCCGCTCCCGATGCGCTCGCGGCACTGGTTTCCCGCGCTGAGCTTGGGGATAAGGGCATGGTTGGCAGCACGATTTTGGAGACGAATGATTGCGGCGTCGTCCGCTTCCGCGGCGGGTTGCATTGGCAGAGGTTCGTGGCACGGACGATTGCGATCGGTTTGAATGAACGGATTGGCGATCCGTTTGACCTGTCCGCAGTCGAAGATGCGATGGACAGCGCGTCCGGAGCATCGATGTATGTGACGAGAGAATGCATTGAGAAGATCGGCTTGATGGATGAAAGCTTTTTTCTGTTCGATGAAGATCTCGATTGGGGGGTGAGGGCGAAGAAGTTGGGGGTGCGGCTCGGATATGCGAGCGAGTCCATTGTCGTGCATCGAGGCGGCACGACGACGGGTTCGTCGGGTGGTTCTGCGATGTCAAGGCTTGCAGTCTATCTGCAACACCGCAACACGATTCGGCTTGTTCGAAGACATTTTCCATGGTCGTTGCCGTCTCGTATCGCCGTTTCGGGCCTCTATGCGCTTCGATTTCTTGCTAATAGTTCGCCAGGGAATTTCTTTGCGGTGCTCCAGGGCGTGGCGGCGGGATTAAAGGGAGAGACAGGTCAACCGAGTTGGTATCGGAAGCTGTCATGAGCTATTCGACGAACCGGTGATGCTTTTGAGCTCGCTGCTTGTGCGTTGTCGCATTCCTTGGTTGGTGTTCGTGGAAAAGATGCGCTCAAGCAGTAAAACTGTCGTCAAGTTGCGGTGACCGCGGTGGCATGGATGAAGAGCAAATCGTCTAGTTCGGATTGATTACGTCCTGGCCATGTCGGCGTTGGCGCCGGTTGCGCACAAGCTGTGATTAAGGAATCTCGAAATGCGATGGCCCAGTATGTTGTCGCTGCCGTTTGCATTGTGGGTTTTGTATATGCAAGGCTCTGCCGCTGAAGAGGGCGATAGCCGTCGAATTGCGGGGGCTGTCCTCGACGAAGCTCCGAGCAGCGCATGGCCTAATGAGGCCAACACCGGCGTCCCCAAGGGGGCCGTACTTGAAGTTAGGAAGGGCGACGTCGTGACCGTAAGGGACGGTCAGGTAATCGAAGAGCTGGATATTTCAGGTTCAGTTTACATCAAACACAACAACGTGACCGTTCAAAGAAGCAAGATCACCGCCGCGGCGACCTATCAAGTCAAGATCGAGCTGGGCGAAATGGGCGCAATTGTCCAAGATTGCGAAATCAATGGCGTTGGAACAGGCAACGACGGTTCGAGCGGCATTGCCGGCCAAGGTACGTTCCTCCGGAACAACATCTATAATGTTGAGAATGGCATAACGTTGCAAGGCGAGGGAGTATCTCTCATTCGTGATAATTTCATCCATGACTTGAAAGCGTCGGGTCCAGCGCATTACGACGGTATTCAAATCGACGGCGGCATCTCGAACGTCATGATCACTCATAACACGATCATCAATTCCTACAATCAGACATCGGCAGTCATGATCGACAATTTCTTCGGTCCGATTTCAAATATAACGGTCGATAACAACCTACTTATCGGGGGCGGTTACACAGTATATAGTTCAGCTCAATTTAATGGCGGTCCGGTGACGGGGGTTTCGTTCACAAACAACCGCCTTGGTAAAGGACAATGGGGGTATAGATCTGTCGTCAAGAACAACCCTGTTTGGCGGGGAAACCTCGATCATGTCACGGGTCGTGCTCTAGACTCGAAATGACACGCGTTGAGACGATTTCCAGGGCCCAACTCAGCAATTCATCGCGATATCTAAACTGTTCGATCACGGGCGCGATGATGAAATCAACGATCTTGTAAGAGAAGTTGCTCAAATACTGCATTACCAGCCTTTCAGCGAGCCGCAATCCGCTCAGTGCGGAGGCCCATCCATCACAACGAGCGCGCCTGTATTTTGACGAGATCTTCTGCCGTCCAGACTAAACGAACCTGGTGGGGCGCTGGAATTGGCGGCATGGACTAACCTCTCGTCTCCCACCATGAAGCAGAGCTTCAGCGCTAGTTGGACCCAATGTAAGCGATGTTCTCAGGCCACGCGCCAGCGTTTTTGGGTAGCGAGATAGGCCCAGGGTAGCAGTTCGTCGATCTGGCTGTTCGGGTGATCGTTGACGATGCGGGTGATGACGTCGGCGAGATAGGCGTGGGGTTCGACGCCGATGAGCTTGCAGGT